>JBPYFQ010000023.1:0-4426 GCA_051985625.1 Solirubrobacteraceae bacterium | reverse complement strand
GGTCCCGCCGGGCGCCTAGCGTGCTGGTCACCGGCACCCGCGAATAAGGAGAAGGCCATGGCCACGCTGCGCATCGAGCACGCGATCGCTGACTATCAGACCTGGCGGCAGGCGTTCGACGGCTTCGCCGCGGCTCGCGCCGCGGCGGGGGTCCGTGATTTCATCATCCGCCAGCCCGTCGACGACCCGAAGTACCTGATGCTTGACCTGGAATTCGATACCGCCGGGCAGGCCGAGGCCTTCGCCGGCTTCCTGCACACGCACGTGTGGTCCTCCCCGGCGTCCGCTCCGGCCCTGGCCGGCACCCCGCATACCCGGATCCTCGAGCTCCGCCGCTGACCGGCAACCGATCCTCACAGCTCGACGCTCAGCCCCTCGGCGGCGACGACCACCGGGATGGGCGCCGTCGCGAAACGGCAGGCCACCTCGTCGAGCTGGGCGTCGGTGCGGGACGGCCGGTGGTGGAACAGCGCCACCCGCCGCGCACCGGCCCGGATCGCCAGGCGCACCGCGTACTCGGCCGCCGCGTGGCCGAACACCGCCTCCGCGGCTACCTCCTCGGCGAGCAGCTGGGCGTCGTGTACGAGCAGGTCCGCCCCCTCGGCCAGGGCGAGGACGCTGCCGTGGTACTCGCCGACGCCGTCCGGGCCCGGGCCGAAGACGGTCGGGCAATGGTCGGTGACGTAGGCGAGCACGCAGCGGCCATCGCTGACCCGGTAGCCGAACGTGCGGCCGCCCTTGTGCGGGATCTCCCGCGCCTCGATGCTGAACCCCTCGGCCTTCAGCTCGCCCGGCGAGATGCTGCCGAACGTCCAGTCGCCGCGCAGGCCGCCCGGCGGTATCGGGAAAAAGGGCGGTGACATCACCCGGGCGAGCACGGCCTCGGCGCTGCTGCCATCCTGCTGGTCCGGCAACAGCAACCTCACCCGCGCGTCATCGCGGTCGCCCGCCGCGAAGAAGGGCAGCCCCAGGCAGTGGTCCCAGTGCAGGTGGGTGAGCAGCATCGTGCCGATGAACGGACCACCGCCGAGCAGCGAGGTGAGGTTGGCCAGGCCGGTGCCCGCATCGAGCGCGAGCACCGGCGGGGAGCCGGGGGAGTGCGACACCGCCACGCAGGAGGTGTTGCCGCCGTAGCGGACGAACCGCGCGCCCGGCGCGGGGGTGGACCCGCGGACTCCGCAGAAGGTGATCCGCACCTCGGTCAGGCCAGGCTCACGTTGGCCGCGGCCTGCCGGCTTGCGTCTTCGCGCCGGTGCCCTCCGGACAGTTCCTCCAGGGCGGACTGGTCAAGCTGCGCGCCGTCGACCGCCGCGACCCGGCAGGGCGTGACCGCTACCAGGCTGGCGGTGCGGGCGCCCGCCTCCAGGTGCGCCCGCTCGCCGAGCATCGCACCCGGCCCGTACTCCGCCAGCGGCAGGCCGTTCCGCTCCACCCGCACCACGCCGTCCAGGATCAGGTAGACGTCCGTCCCCGGCTGCCCCTGCCGAACCAGGGTCGCGCCCGCCTGGACGCTGCTGATCCGCGGCTTGGCGGCGCCGCGCATCAGCTGCACCGACAGCGCCCGCTCGAGCGCCGACTCGACCTCCACGGTCAGCGCCGAGGAGTCCTCGTCGCCCCAGGGTGTGTGCTTGCCGAACGACGTGCGCGACCATTCGTTGAAGTCGGTCAGGCCGGACTTGCGGGCGAGCTGGCCGTCGCCGTCGTAGACCCAGTGCCTGGGGAAGCGGCTCGCCCCGGGGACGCTGATCTCGGCGCGGCCGTCGGCGTGCAGCGTCAGCGACAGCGTCGTCCACACGGTTGGCGCCAGCCACTGGACGAACGGCGCGTGCGTCACCCGCCGGGGGAAAGGCAGCCCCGTCCGGCCGCCGACGGTCTGGGTGAACCGCACCCAGCCGTCGCCGTGTTCCGGTTCCATTTGCAGGTCCGGCAGCCCGACGGCCTGGAACGTCCGGTGGGTCACGCCGAGGCTCACGGTGGTCGAGCCCATCTGGCCGCCGCTGCCGGTGGCGTAGCCGGCGGCGGCGATCTGGCCGGAGTCGTCGGTCTCGATCCAGGCCCGCAGCACGTTGGCGAAGCGGAACCGGTCGGCGACCCGCAGTTCGGCGACACCGCCGGAGCCGGGGAGCTCACCGGGCGGCGGCTGATCGTAGTGTGTGAACCCGCCCTCGAAGGCGGCTTTCATGCCCCCGGTGACCGCCTCTGACGGGATCCAGGACAGCGAGGTAACAGTGCTTTCGTATCGCATGCTCTGACGGTAGGGTCGGCGCCGCTGAGGCACGAGGGTGCTCGCGCGCGCTTTCTGGTGTGCCTACCACTACCTTTATTCGGTATGAGAGTGGTGTTCCCATGAGCACGGTCCGGGTGGTGCTGGCCGAGGACAATGTGCTACTGCGGGAGGGCATATCACGCCTCGTCGCAGCCAACTCCGACTTCGAGCTCGTCGGGGTCGCCGCCGACCTTCCTGAGCTGCTCGCGCTCGTCGCCGAGCAAACCCCGGACGTGGTCGTCACCGACATCCGGATGCCGCCGACCGGCACCGACGAGGGGATCCAGGCCGCCAGCTGGCTTAGGCAGCATTCCCCGCGCACCGGCGTGGTTGTGCTGAGTCAGTACGTGGCGCCCAAGTACGCGGTGGCGCTCCTCGAGCACGGGTCGGCCGGCCGGGCATACCTGCTCAAGGAGCGGGTGGCCAGCGTCGACGAGCTCGCCCGGGCCATCCGCACGGTCGCCGACGGCGGCTCGGTGATAGATCACACGGTGGTCGACGAGCTGGTCCGGGCGCGCTCGGCCGAGCATTCCTCCGGAATGACCCAGCTGACCGCGCGGGAGTCGCAGATCCTCGCCGAGATGGCGCAGGGCAAGAGCAACTCCGCGATCGCCGCCGCGCTGTACGTGACCGAGCGCGCGGTGGAAAAACACACCAACTCGATCTTCGCCAAGCTGGGCCTGTCCGAGGAGAAGGACGTGAACCGCCGGGTGAAAGCGGTGCTCGTCTACCTGAGCCACCAGGCGGCCAGCTGACGGGAGGCTGGCTACACCCGGTTCAGGATGGCACCACCCTCGGCAAGCACAGCGCCTGGTGAGAGGCTTAATTCGTGAGTAATCCCCAGTCCGTGCTCGTAGTTGACGACCAGGCGCCGTTTCGGCTGGCCGCCCGCGCCGTGCTGCGCAGGCTCGACGAATTCGAGTTCGCCGGCGAGGCGTCCAGCGGGCCAGAGGCGATCGAGCTCGTCGGCGCGCTGCGCCCGGCGCTCGTGCTGATGGACATCCACATGCCGGAGATGAACGGGATCGAGGCGACGCGGCGGATCGTCTCGGTCCACCCGGAGGTCTCGGTGATCCTCTGCTCGACGCACGACCCCAAAGATCTGCCCGCCGAGGCGGCCGCCAGCGGGGCGATCGCCTACGTCAGCAAGGAGCACCTGGCGGCCGACACGATCCGCGAACTGTGGGACGCCCGGGACTCGGGTCACTTTGTCTCCCGCTAGACGGCGACGGCGATTCCGCTTATCGGATCCGCCGCGGCGGGTGACCAGCTCCTGACGAGACCCCGGCCGCTGGCCGGCCGTCATCGGGAATCAGCTGAGCAGGGGAACCGAGCCGAGGACGCAGGTGCCGGCCCCGGGGGCGGATTCCCAGCGGACGGTGCCGCCGATCGCGCCGAGCCGGTCGGCCATGTTCACGTACCCGTGGCCGCCGCGGACGGCGTGAGCCACCTCGAAGCCAGGTCCGTCGTCGGATACCGAGAAGAGCAGCCCGCCGGAAGACTCCCACACCCGCACCTCTACCGACGCTCCCGCGGCGTGCTTAGCCGCGTTCTGCAATGCCTCCAGGCAGCAGAAGTACACCGCCGACTCGATCTCGAGGCCATACCGCCCGATGCCGTCGGCGGACACGGTCACCGGAAGCGTGGCGCGCCGCCCCGCCGCCGCCAGCGCCTCGCCGAGGCCGCTGTCGGCAAGTAGCGGCGGGTAGATGCCGTGCGCCAGGTCGCGCAGCTCCTGGATGGTGGCCTTGACCTCCTCGGCGAGCTGGTCAAGCATCGTGGCCGCGGTGGCCGGATCGTCCGTGACCACGTCGCGGGCGAGGCGCAAGTTCACCGCCAGCGCAACCAGGTGCTGCTGCGCGCCGTCGTGCAGGTCGCGTTCCACCCGCCGCCGTTCGGCGTCGGCGCTTGCCACGATCCGGGCCCGGGAGCGGCGCAGCTCATCGGCCTGCTTGCGCAGCTCGTCCAGCGTGGTCTGCAGCGCGGTGTCCAGCCTGGCGTTGTGCAGGGCGAGGCCGACCTGGCGGGCCAGTTCGGTCAGCACCCGGTCGTCTTCGGCGGAGAACGGGTCGGCGGTGCCGGGCCGCCGCACGACGATGAGGCCGAGCAGTTCCCCGGCGTGGCTGACCGGGGCCACCCGCAGCTGGCGGGACCCGTCCG
>JBPYFQ010000022.1:0-10686 GCA_051985625.1 Solirubrobacteraceae bacterium | reverse complement strand
ACGTTGTTGTTCTGAAAGCCCGCCCCCGTGGTGTTCTCGTACCACGTCGCCCACGGCACCGTGCGCCCGACGCCGGCAAAGTCGATCGACGGCGCCTCACCGTCCTGTCCCTGGTCGAAGTTCAGCGAGCCCGTGAACTGGGGGCTGGCGCTGGAGCGCCCGCCGACCGTGCCGGCGCCCCGGGTCGTCCATACGCCCGCCGCGAACGAGCGGGAGAAGATCTGATCGTGGGCCGAACCCGCCTCCGTCTGACGGAAGATCGCCCACGGAACGTTCGGCTTACCGGCTACGAGGGCCCCGCCCACGAGATCGGCGTTGGTGGGGTCCTCGCCGGCCACGCTTAGGTGCTTGTTGATGCCGGCCGCCAGATCGTCGTTGACCTGCGCGCCGGGCGGGAGCGGCACGAACGCCAGGGCCGACCCGGCGCCACTGAGAACAACCACTGCTCCAGCGAGCGGAATCCATCGTTTCAGCGACATGTTTCCCCCTCTCGTGACGCCGGTCGGCGCCAAGCCCCTAGCTGGCCGCCCGGTGGGCGGCGCGTGTTCAGCCGCTACCTAACACCTAGCGGTAACACCGTAGCTCCCGGCGGTGCCTGTCGTCAACCCGCCCTGGGGCGGCGATCGCGTTCTATCGCGATCATGTGACCGGATGCGCCGAGCAATCAGGGTCTGAGTGAGCGAGACGCTCGCGCTTGTCGCGCTGGTGGCCAGCCTCACCGCGGCGGTGGCGCGCTCGCGCCGGGCCCCGGACTGGGCGGTCGCGTTGGTGGCGGCGGCGATGTTGGTGGCGACGGGCGTGCTCAGCCTCCACGGTGCGCGCTCGGCGCTGGGCCGGCTGGGACCGACGGTCGGCTTCCTGGCGGCGCTGCTGGTGCTGGCCGACGGGTGCCGCCGCGCCGGGGTGTTCGACTCGCTCGGCGCGCTGATGGCGGCCGGCGCGCGCGACCGGCCGCGCCGCCTGCTGGCCATGGTGTTCCTGGCCGCCGCCGTGACGACCGCCGTGCTCAGCCTGGACGCCACGATTGTGCTGCTCACCCCCATCGTGTTCGCCACCGCCGCCCGCCTGCGGGCCAGCCCGCGGCCGCACGTGTACGCGTGCTCGCACCTGGCCAACACCGCCTCGCTGCTGCTGCCCGTCTCCAACCTGACCAACCTGCTGGCGTTCAGCGCCGCCGGCCTGTCGTTCACGCGCTTCGCCGCCTACATGGCGATCCCGTGGCTGGCGGCGCTGGCGATCGAGTGGCTGGTGCTGTCGCGGACCTTCGCCGGCGACCTGCGGACGACGTCGGAGCCGTCGCCTCCGCCGGCGCGCCGCCCGCCCGTGCCGGCGTTCGCCCTCGGCGTGGTGGGGCTCACCCTGGCCGGATTCGCGGTCAGCTCGGAGGTTGGCGTCGCGCCCGTCTGGTTCGCCGCCGCCGGCGCGGTGGCGTTGACGCTGCGCCAGCGCCCGTCGCCGGGCGACCTCGTCCGCGCCGCCGAGCCGACGTTCCTGGTGTTCGTGCTGGCGCTGGGCGTCATCGTCGCCGCCGCGGGCAGCCACGGCCTGTCCTCGGCCGTCGACTCGCTCGTGCCCCACGGCCGCGGCCTGCCGGCGCTGCTGGCCATCGCCGCGCTGAGCGCCGTGCTGGCCAACCTGGTCAACAACCTGCCCGCGACCCTGATCCTCGTTCCGGTGGTGGCCGTCGGCGGGCCGGGCGGCCTGCTGGCCATGCTGATCGGCGTCAACGTCGGTCCCAACCTGACCTACGTCGGCTCGCTGGCCACGCTGCTGTGGCGGCGGATCGTCCACGCCCACGCCGAGCGGATCGACACCGCCGAGTTCCTCAAGCTGGGGGCGCTGACCGTCCCGGCGGTGCTGGTGGTCAGCACGTCGGCGCTGTGGTTGGCTATGCGGCTCTTGTAGATGCGCGCGGTGATCTGGATCGTCGAAGGCAGCTGGGAGGGGTGCGTCGACCGCGCCCGTGAGCTGCTGCCCGCCGACGCCGACGTCACGCTGCTGCACGTGTCCTCGTCCGATGTCGAGGAGCTCGCCGCGCACCCCGGCCCCGGCCTGCTCGGCCGCCACCACCCTCCGCCGCCCGGCCCCACGGTCCGCCAGATCTCCGAGGCCGAGGCGCAGTCGCTGCTGGAGTCCGCCCGGCGGCGGCTGGGCCGCCCGGCCCACCTGGCGTCCCGGCGGGGCCGCGTCGAGCGGGAGGTGGTGGAGGCGTGCGAGGGGTCAGACCTGCTCGTGCTGGCCCGCGACGGCGAGCCCCGCCGCGAGCCCAAGAGCCTCGGCCCGCGGTCGCGGTTCGTCGTCGACCATGCCGGCTGCGCCGTGCTGCTGGTCTGGGCGCAGGATCCGCCCGGGCCGGAGTCCCTTCATTGGCCGCCGCACCTGCGCTGAGCGAGCCGTCAGGCCGTCCTGACCGCTCCCAGGCCGAGCTCCTCCATGGCCATCTCGCGCATCTTGAACTTCTGCACCTTGCCGGTCACCGTCATCGGATAGGCGTCGACCACCTTGACGTAGCGCGGGATCTTGTAGTGGGCGATGCGCCCCTGGCAGAACGCCCGCACCGACTCGGTGTCCAGCGCCGCATCTCCACGCGGGATCACCCAGGCCATCAGCTCCTCTCCGAACCGCTCGTCGGGCACGCCGATCACCTGCACATCAGCGATGTCCGGATGGCCGTACAGGAACTCCTCCACCTCACGCGGGTAGACGTTCTCGCCGCCTCGGATGACCATGTCCTTGATCCGGCCCACGATGTTGACGTAGCCGTCGTCGTCCATCGTGGCCAGGTCGCCGGTGTGCATCCATCCGTCGCCGTCGATCGCCTCGGCGGTGCGCTCCCGATCGTTCCAATAGCCGGCCATCACGCTGTAGCCACGCGTGCATAGCTCCCCCGTGGCCCCTCGCTCGACGGTGGCGCCGTCCGCGGGGTCGACGATCTGGACCTCGACGTGGGGATGGACGCGTCCCACCGAGCCGACCCGCATCTGGAGCGGATCGTCGGGCGAGGTCTGGGTGGACACCGGGCTGGTCTCGGTCATCCCGTACGCGATCCCCACCTCGCCCATGTGCATGAGCTCGACGACCCGCTTCATGACCTCCACCGGGCACGGCGACCCGGCCATGATCCCGGTCCGCAGGGAGGTCAGATCGAACTCGGCGAAGCGAGGATGGTCAAGCTGCGCGATGAACATGGTGGGGACGCCGTACAGCGACGTGCACCGCTCCGACGCGCAGGCTTCGAGCGTCGCCTCCGGATCGAACGCCGGCGCCGGGATGATCATCGCGGCGCCGTGCGACGTGGCCCCCAGGTTGCCCATCACCATCCCGAAGCAGTGGTAGAAGGGCACGGGGATGCACACCCGGTCCTCCTCCGTGTACCGGCAGTACTCGCCCACGAAGAAGCCGTTGTTGAGGATGTTGCGGTGCGTGAGCGTCGCGCCCTTGGGAAAGCCGGTGGTGCCGCTGGTGTACTGGATGTTGATGGGATCGCCCGGCCGGAGCTGCTCTGACCGCGCGCGCAGCTCGTCCTCCCCCACCTGACTGGCGCCGTCCAGCAGCTCGTCCCACTCCGGCCCGTCGAAGAACACCACACGCTCCAGCAGGCCGAGGCGGTGACGAACCTCGCCCAGCATCTCCCGGTAGTCCGAGGACTTGAACGCCGGGGCGGCGATCAGCATCCGGCACTCGGATTGGGCCAGCGCGTACTCCAGCTCGGATGTCCGGTAGGCCGGATTGATGTTGACCAGGATCACCCCGATCTTGGCCGTGGCGTACTGGACCAGCGTCCACTCGGCCCGGTTGGGGCTCCAGATCCCCACGCGGTCGCCTTTCTCGAGGCCGGCTGCCATCAGCGCCCGGGCCACCTCGTCGACCGCCGCCCCCAGCTCCGCATACGTGCAGCGCACCCGCTGGGCACAGGAGACCAGCGCCTCCCGGTCGCCGAACCGCTCGATCGTCCGGTCGAGGTTGGCGCCGATCGTCTCCTCCAGGAGCGGGGTGGAGGTGTCACCGCGCGCATAGGAATCCGTCATCGCCTCTCCCGTCCTCTCGGTGCTCGTGGCCAGGCGGCCGATTCTACGTCTGCGGGATGCCGTCCGGCGGCCGCGTGTCCCATACTCCGGAACATGAAGCGAATGGTGCTGACGCCATGACCGTCTGCCACATCCTCCGCGAGGATCCGGAGCTGGCCGAGGCCGTTCCCCGTACTGCCCGCGCGCAGGCGATCGAGACGTGCGTGGCCCGCACCGCGCACCTCACGACCGGCATGTGGGACGCGCGGCCCACCGAGGAGTTCGGCCGCGGGATCGGCCTGCTGGTGCTCGCCGGGCTGCTGGTGCGCCGGGTGGGCGTCGACGGCCGGTTCGGCGCCGAGCTGCTGGGCCAGGGGGATCTCCTCCGCCCGTGGCAGGACGGTGACGAATCTCCCCCGCTCGCCCGCACGACTGGCTGGCGCGTGCTGGAGCCGGCCCGCCTGGCGATCATGGACGAGGCCGCCGCGCGGCGGCTGGCCGCCTACCCGGAACTCACCGGTCGGCTGGTGGGACGAGCGCTGGACCGCTCGCGCCACCTGACGGTCAGCATGGCGATCATCCACCAGGCGCGCGTCCATGTGCGCCTGCACATGATGTTCTGGCACCTGGCCGAGCGCTGGGGACGCGTCCGCAGCGAAGGGGTCTTCCTCCCCCTGCACCTGACCCACTCGGTCCTGGCCGACCTGGTGGCAGCGCGCCGGCCCACCGTGACCACCGGGCTGGCCGAGCTGTATCGCCGGCAGCTGGTCCGGGACCTGCGCCGGGGCTGGCTGCTGCTGGGGGAGCCGCCGGGCGAGCTGCTCGAGACGCAGGCGGCCGACGCGGCCGGCGCGTGACCCTGCATATCGCGCCAAACCTCACCTCCGGTCAACTGCGTGCATGCTCCCGACACCCGCCTCTCCTCCCTATCTTCGTTGCCATGCCGTTTTCGTCCCGGCCAGGCGCGACTCCGGTGATCCAGAGCGGGCAGATCTACGTATAACACCCCGGAATCGCCGTCCGCGTGATCGACTACCCCTACCGTGTTCCGCTCGCCGCGCAGCCTTCGCAGCCCTCGCCCCGATCTCCGGGAGCTGGCCGACGAGGACCTGATGCCGCTGGTCCACGAGGGCGATTCCCGGGCGTTTGCGGTGGTGTTCGACCGCCACGTCGACGCCGCGTTCTCGCTGGCCTACCGGATGTGCGGGCGGCGCGGAACGGCCGAGGACATCGTGCAGGAGGCGTTCCTGTCGCTGTGGCGCAGCGGCGCGCGTTACGACCGGACCCGGGGCAGCGTGCGGGCCTGGATCCTCGGCGTCGTGCGCAACCGGACGATCGACACGTTCCGGCGGGACACGGTGCGGACCGGCCGCGACATCCGGGCCGACGAGGCGGTCGAGAACCTGCCGGCCGCCGACGACGTCCCCGGCGAGGCCGAGCGGCGGGCCGACGCCCGCCAGGTGCGCACCGCCCTGGGCGAGCTTCCGGACGCCCAGCGGCGGGTCATCGAGCTGGCCTTCTTCGGCGGCTTCACCCACTCCCAGATCGCCGACATGCTGGGGCTCCCGGCCGGCACCGTGAAGGGACGCATGCGGCTGGGGCTGACCAAGCTCCGGGTGGCGCTCGGCGATCCCCCGGGGGTGCTGGGATGAGCGAGGTGACCGGATGAGCGACGAGGACCAGATCCGCTCCGGCCGGGACTGTGACGGCGACGTGGCCGCCTACGCGCTCGGGGCGCTGGAGCCGGCCGAGGCCGAGGCGTTCCGCGCCCACCTGGAGACCTGCTCGGCCTGCCGGGACGACCTCGCCGCGTTCCAGCCCGTCGTCGACACGCTGCCGCTGTCGGCGCCCGCCCACCGCGCTCCCGCCGGGCTGCGCCGCCGGGTGCTGGCCGAGGTGGACGCGTCGGCCTCGGCCCCGGCCTCGGCGCGGACTGCGCCTGAGCCCGAGCGGCCCTCGTGGCGGCGGTGGATCGCCGCCGGCGGGTGGCGCCCCGCGCTGGCGGTGGCGGCCGTGGTGGCCGTGGCGGTGGTCGTCGTCCTTCGGCTGGGGGCCGGCTCGGCGCCGTCCTACCGCCAGTACCGGGCCCAAGTGACCGGTCCGGGCGCTGCCCGGCTGGGCGTCCGCTCCGGCCACGGCGAGCTCGTCGTCGACGGTTTCGCCGCGCCGCCGCGCGGCGACATCTACGAGGTCTGGGTCAAGCACGGCGACCGGCCGCCCCAGCCGACGACCGCCCTGTTCGGCGTGACCCGGGCCGGGTCGGCCAATGTCGCCGTGCCGGGCACCCTGCGCCACGGCACGACGGTGATGGTGACCCCCGAGCCCCAGGGCGGCTCACGGGTGCCCACCCACTCGCCGGTCCTGATCGTGTCGATCACCTGACCCCCGGTCTGGGGGCTCAGTATGCGTCAGGCACACTGAGCCCCCAAGGGCCCTCCTCAGCTGATGAAGCCGTCCTTGGTCAGCGTGGCCGCGGCGGCGCTCGCCCGGATCGTCCCCGGGAACGACGGGAGCACCGCATGGCCGCCGAACGCCGCGTCGAAGAACGAGAAGTGCGTCGCCTCGTTGGCCGCCACCTTGGCCGCCGCCAGCTTCAACTCGGTGGAGCGCAGCGACTTGACGGCGCCCAGGTAGGTCTCGACGAACGCCGTCTCCAGGGCCACGCCGGTCCCCAGCAGCGCGTGGCGGCTCGACACCGCCGAGGCCGGAATGTGCAGCCGGAAGCCGGTCGGCTTCTTCGACCCCAGCGCCTTGCCCCAGGCCGCCTTGTGATCCTTCTCGTTGCGCAGGGCCTTCTGGAAGTAATCCTTGTTGTGCAGCCTGAACTGGGAGAAGTGGGCCAGGATCGTCTCGTAGACCTTCACCGCCAGGCTCTCGGCGATGTAGCCGACCTGGAGGGTGGCGATGTCGCTCTTGGTGGCGCCCTTGGCGAACGCGACGCCGTCCATCGACGCCAGCAGGCCGCCGGCGCCGACGAGCACCAGGCTTCCCTTCGCCCCATTGCGGATGAACTGACCCCGGCTCACGGACGTGGCAGTCTCGGTCATGCTGCTCCTTTGGGTTGGTTTCCGGGCCCCAAAGGCGGTGCGCAGCCCGCCGGCGATCGGATCAGTCGGCTGGCTGGTCCTCGATGACGCGCTGGGCGATGGCGAACGCGGAGTTGGCCGCCGGCACCCCGGCGTAGATCGCCGTGTGGAGGAGGACCTCGCCGATCTCGGCCGGGGTCAGGCCGTTGCGCAGCGCGCCGCGGACGTGCATCTCGATCTCGTTCTCCCGGCCCAGCGCGGTCAGCACCGACAGTGTCACCGCGCTGCGCGTGCGGCGGTCGAGTCCCTCCCGGCTCCACACGCTGCCCCAGGCATAGCGGGTGATGAACTCCTGAAACGGCGCGGTGAACTCGGTGGTGCGCTCGATCGCCCGGTCGACGTGGGCGTCGCCGAGCACCTCGCGGCGGACCTTCATCCCGGGCTCGTAGGGGTCGCTCATGCTGCTCGCTCCATGTGGTCGCGGATCAGGCCGGTGACCTCCGCCTCGCGCTCGACGTTCAGCAGGTGAGCGCCGGGATCGAGCACCTCCAGCCGGGCGCCGGGTACTCCGCCCACGATCGTCTCGGCGTGCACCGGCGGCGTCGACGGGTCCTGGGCCCCGACCAGCACAACCGTGGGCGCGGCGATGCGCTCAAGCTCACCGCGGAGGTCCAGGCCGGCGATGGCCTCGCAGCACGCGGCGTAGCCCTCGGCCGGCGACGAGGACACCATCTCCAGGTACGGGGTGACGACGTCCGGACGTTCCTGCGCGAACCCCGGGGTGAACCAGCGGCCCAGGACGCCGTCGGCGACCGCCGCGGTCGTCCCGGCCGCCCGCACCGCGGCGGCGCGCTCGTGCCAGCCCTCCGGCGGCGGCATGTGGGGCGAGGTGGAGATCAGGATCAGCCGGGCGATGCGCTCCGGCGCGTTGATGGCCAGCCACTGCCCGACCATCCCGCCCAGCGACAGGCCCGCGTAGGAGACGCGTCCGAGCCCCAGCCGGTCCATGAGCGCCAGTACGTCGGCGCCGAGGTCGTCGATCGCGTACGGGCCCGGCGGGGCCGGCGATCGCCCGTGCCCGCGGTGATCGAAGCGGATCACCCGGTAGGTCCGGGCCAGCGCCGGCAGCTGAGGCTCCCACATGGCCAGCGTGGTGCCGAGCGATCCGCCGAGCAGCAGCGGCTCGCCCTCCTCCGGGCCCTCGATCTCGGCGTGCAGGTCCACGGTGGTCATCGCCTCACCTCGGTCATCGTCTCGTGTGCCGCCAGCGCGCGGTCGACCAACTGGGCCGCGCCGTCGGGAAGCGGCGCATCGGCCGCCGGGGATGCCGCCAGGTTGGCCCGCATTCGCTCGGCGTCGATCTCCAGCCCCTCCAGCAGCTCCCGCCCCCAGGCGGCCGCCGACGCCGTCAGCCCCAGCAGCTCGGTGTGGATCCCCCATTCGGCCTGCCAGGCGCCGGCCGCGCGTTCGTGCTCCTGCTCCATGGCCGCCAGCGCGCCGGCGACCAGGCCCGGGGTCCGTTTCACGCAGGCCAGGGTCGACACGGCGCCGACCGGGTTGCGCTTGTGGGCCATCGCACTCGACCCGCCCCGGCCGGAGCCGCCGCCCTCGGCGGCCTCCCCCACCTCCTGCTGGGCCAGCAGCGTGACGTCCCGGGCGATCTTGCCCAACACCCCGGCCAGCGCGCCCAGGGCGGCGGCGAACTCCGCCGGGCGAACGCGGACCGCCTGCCACGGCACGATCGGCTCGGCCAGCCCCAGGTCGGCCGCCACCCGCCCCGCGATGGACGACCCCCGGGCCCCCACCGGCCCGCCCATCTGCACCGCCAGCGAGCGCTCGCCGACCTGGCGCAGGCGGGCGCGCGTCTCGTCGAGCCCCACCAGCCAGCCGGCGGCGCGCAGGCCGAAGCTGACCGGCAGCGCCTGCTGGAGCAGCGTACGGCCGATCATCGGCGTCGTGCGGTGCTCGGCCGCCAGCCGGGCGGCCGCCTCGGCCGCACCGCCCGCGTCGTCGAGCAGCGGCGCCAACGCGCGCCGGGCGACGAGCATGAACGCCGTGTCGAGCACATCCTGGCTGGTGGCGCCGAGGTGCACGTGCTCAGCCGCGTCGGCAGGGACCGCCGCGCGCAGCGCCGCCACCAGGCCGACGACCGGGGACGCGTGCCGGGCCGCCTCCCGGGCCAGGTCGGCGACGTCGAAGTTCTCGGCTCGGCCGGCGGCCGCGATCGACTCCGCCGCCTCCGCGGGGATCAGACCCTCGGCGGCGCAGGCCCGGGCCAGAGCCGCCTCGACGTCGAGCATGGCCTGCAGCCAGGCGCGGTCGGTCAGCTCGGCCGCCGCCCGGCCGCGCGCGTAGATGCCCCCCAACAGGCTGGACTCAGATGTCAAAGAAGACCGTCTCGCCCGGTCCCTGCAGGCGGATGTCGAAGCGGTAGCCGCCGGTCTCCGGCTGGGCGATCAGCGTGTGGCGCCGGTCGACGGGCACCCGCGCCAGGACGGGATCCGATGCGTTGGCCTCCTCCTCATCGGCGAAGTAGATCCGGGTGACGACGCGGTGCAGCATCCCGCGGGCGAACACGCTCACGTCGATGTGGGGCGCCTGCAGCCGGCCTCCCGGCTCGGCCACCCGGCCGGGCTTGACGGTGACGATCTCAAACGTGCCGTCGCCGTCCTCGACCCCGTAGCGGGCGAACCCGCGGAACCCGTCCATCGCCGAGGCGCCGCCGTGCCCGTGCAGGTCGGCGAACCGGCCGTCCGGGTCGGCCTGCCAAATCTCGATCAGGTGATCCGGCACCGGCGCGCCCGCCCCGTCGTACACGGTGCCGCCGATCCGGAATGCGCCCGGGGTGTCCTCGGCCACGGCGTGCGGGCCCTCCGGCCACGGCAGGCCGATCGCGAAGTACGGGCCGACCGTCTGCGAGGGCGTGGTGGGGAAGATCACACCGCCTCCTCGAACGGCGTCGCCGCCGGTCCGCGCAGGTAGATGTCGAACTCGAACGCCTGGGCCCAGTTCGGCTGGGTCCCGTGGATCGAGAAGCTGGAGATCATCCGCTGCCGGGCCCGCTCGTCCCGGACCGAGTTGAAGATCGGGTCATACGGGTGCAGCGGGTCGCCGGGGAAATACATCTGGGTGACGAGCCGCTGGGCGAAGGCGCGCCCCATGAGCGAGAAGTGGATGTGGGCCGGTCGCCACGCGTTGTAGTGGTTGCCCCACGGGTACGGGCCGGGCTTGATCGTGAGGAACCGGTAGCGCCCCTCGTCGTCGGTGACGCAGCGCCCGGCGCCGGTGAAGTTGGGGTCCAAGGGGGCCGGCCAGTTGTCCCACCGATGCTGGTAGCGCCCCGCCGCGTTGGCCTGCCAGACCTCCACCAGCGTATTGCGCAGCGGCTTGCCCTCGGTGTCGAACACGCGGCCGCTGACGGTGATGCGCTCGCCGATCGGCTCGCCCTCGTGCTGGATCGTCAGATCGGCGTCCTCCGCGCTCACGGCGCGGTCGCCGAGAGCCGGACCCGTGATCTCGGTCATGGTCTGGGGCAGGTAGATCAGCGGCTCCTTGGGATGGCGCAGAGTCGTCGATTTGTACGGCGGGTAGTCGAGCGGCGGGTGCGCACCCGCCGGCTCACGCAGGTAGTTGCCCGGCGTCTCGCCCACCGG
>JBPYFQ010000021.1:0-21587 GCA_051985625.1 Solirubrobacteraceae bacterium | reverse complement strand
CCGCCGGGACGCCGGGACACCGCCGGGACACCGCGACGCCGCGACCCCGCGACCCCGCGATGAATGGCGATTCACCGTCGAGGGGTGCCGGTAAATCGCCAAAGTTCCGGACCACGCTCGGCCCGGTCAGCGATGAATGTCGATTCACTCGCGGTGAGCGCGACTGAATCTGCAAAGTTCGGCGGCGGGCGAGGTCCGGCGAGCGCGCGGCCGGCCGGCGGGCGGCCGCGGCCGGCGACGGCGCCCAACTACCATCGACGCCGCGATGAAGCCGCCCGTCGACACGATCGCCGCGCCCCCGTTCCCCCGGGACCTGCCGTGGATCAACACGGCCCCGTTGCGCATGGACCAGCAGGTGGGACGGCCCGTGCTCATCGAGTTCTGGGACTTCTGCCGGCCCAACTCGATCCGGACGCTGCCGTACATCCGGGCCTGGCACGAGCGGTATCAGGAGCAGGGCCTGCGGGTGATCGGCGTGCACACGTCCGGGTTTCCCCCGTCCGCCGGCGAGGAGGCCGTTCGCGCCGCGGTGGAGCGGCTGCGAGTCCCCTACCCGGTCGTCGTCGACCTCGAGTACGGCATTTGGCGCGAGTACGGGAACCTCGGCTGGCCGGCCCGGTACCTGTTCAACGAACAGGGCCGGCTGTTCGACTACCACTACGGCGAGGGCGCCTACGACGAGACCGAGCGGGTGATCCAGGATCTGCTGGGAGTGGAGGGGCCCACGCTCCCGCCGGTACGGCCGGAGGACGCCCCGGACGCGATGCTCGCCCTCCAGAACGAGGACGTCCCGGGTCCGTACAGCGGCCCGTACGAGGCCGGCGGCGTGTGGGCCGTCCTCGACGGCCAGGGCACCGCCACCGTCAACGGCTCACCCCTGAGCGTCGATCATCCCGGCTGCTACGAGATCGTCTCCCACCCCCGCAGCACCGCCGGGGTGCTCCGGCTGGAGACCTCGGACGGTGTGACCTGCCATGGGGTGTGCTTCACCCCCGGGCTGGCGCCGTAACGCCCCCTGCCGCCGCTCTCGTTCACCCCCCGACTGGCGCCGTAACGCCCCCTGCTCCGTCGAGCAGGTTGACGAGCCGGGGCGGCCCCGTGGCCTCCACCACCACGGCAAACCCGGGCCGGTAGGGGCTGGATCCGGGGTCCGGGCCCAGGAACGAGGGCTCGTCGACCCACGAGCCGGTGTTGATCAGCCGGGTGCCCGCCAAGGTGGACCACTCCGCCCGGTCGTCGCCGGGCAGCGGCCCGGCGCGGTGGGTGTGGCCGAACAGCAGGTGGCCGGTCTCGGCTCCCAGGCGGCCGGCGACCTCGCTCATCGCCCGCAGCCCGGCCCGGCGCAGCTCCGGGCCGGAGATCTCCGGGCGAAACGGTCCCAGGCGGGCCCGGTTGAGCGCCATGACCGCCGCCGGCCAGGCCAGCGCGATCGCCCGGCCGCGCAGGGTCCGGCGGCCCGGCCCGGTCAACGCGTTCCAGCCGCGCACCGAGCCTCCGTGGAGCGTGTGGCTGCGCTTCGGATCGGCGAGCTGAGCGATGGCGTGGATCCACGCGTAGATGGGGACGAGCGCGGTCTCGTAGTCCTCGGCGCCGCGGGGGCCGCCCGCGTCGAGGTCGACGACCCGGCGCATGAAGGCCGCGCCGAGGCGCTCCAGCGTCGGCACGGTCAGGTGCAGGTCAAGGTATTGCCCGTGGATGGCGTACACGTCGTCGCGCAGCCAGACGCCGGGATACGCCGCCCGGACCCTGGCCGGGGCGAGCAGCTCGGCCAGCCGGGCCAGCGGCTCCCCCGCGCCCCACGAGACGGGGGATTCGAGCCCCATCGGCGCCGGGGGCTGCTCCAGCCCGCGCCGCTCCTCCCACGCGTGAATCAGATAATGGTCGTGGTTGCCGGCGGTGATGACGACCTCGCCCTCGGGCCCTAGGGCGGCGCCGATCGCGCGCAGCGGCTCGGCCGCCGCGCGCAGCGCCTCGCGCACGGGCCCGTGGCGAAGCTCCAACACATCGCCCAGGAGCACGAGGCGGTCACAGCCGGCCAGGGCCCGGATCAGGGGTTCACGGCCGCGCGCACGGCGAAGCACGTCTCCGGCGTCATGCTTGCCGAAGTGCAGGTCCGAGATGACCAGCGTTTGAGAGCTGTCCACCGCGGACGGTGAGACCCTACGCAGCGGCTCCGGCCATCGCCTGGCGGATGGCCTTGGGCAGCATGAAGCGCACGTCCTCGGAGACGACCTCCAGCTCGCGCACCTCGGTGGTGCCGCGAGCGCGGAAGAACTCGACCAGGCGCTGGACGAGCTCCTCGGGCGCGCTGGCGCCGGAGGTGATGCCAACGACGCGCTTGTCCGCCAGCCACTCCTCGCGCACCTGGGCCTCATTGTCGATCAGGTGGGAGTCGGCGCCGTGCTCGCGCGCCACCTCGACGAGCCGATTGCTGTTGGAAGAGTTGCCCGAGCCGATCACGAGCACCAGGTCGGACTGCTGGGCCAACTGCTTGACGGCCGCCTGGCGATTGGTGGTGGCGTAGCAGATGTCGTCTGTGCGGGGTCCCACGATGGCCGGGAATCGCTCGCGCAGGCGGTTGATGATGGCGCGGGTCTCATCGACCGACAGGGTGGTCTGGGAGATGTAGGCCACCTTGGACGGGTCGGGCACCTCGAGCGCGTCCACCCCGGCCTCGTCCTCGATGAGGACGATGTGGTCCGGGGCCTCCCCCATCGTGCCCTCCACCTCCTCGTGGCCGGCGTGGCCGATGAGGACGATCGTGTAGCCGTCAGCGGCGAACTTGAGCGCCTCCCGGTGAACCTTGGTCACCAGGGGGCAGGTGGCGTCGATGGTCTGCAGGCGCCGGGCCTGGGCGTTGGCGTGAACGCGCGGGGCCACCCCGTGGGCGGAGAACACCACGGTGGCCTCCTCCGGCACCTCAGTCTCGGCGTCGACGAACACCGCCCCGCGGTTGCGCAGCTGCTCGACGACGTGCTTGTTGTGGACGATCTCCTTGCGCACGTAGACCGGCGCGCCGTACAGCTCAAGCGCCCGCTCGACCGTCTGGACGGCCCGGTCGACCCCGGCGCAGTAGCCGCGGGGTGCGGCCAGGAGCAATGTCTCAGGGAAGCTTCCCATCGCCCGGAGTGTAGTGGCCCTCGGCGGGACCGTTCCGGCGGGGGCGCCGCCAGCGGGCCGACGGTTAACGACCCACTAATCGTTGGCCGTGACGGCCTCCAGCAGGTCGGCGAACTGCGTTCGCGCCGCCTCCCGCCGGGCCGGGATGAACTCGGTGGGGACCTCGTCGGCCGGCGCCTCGTAGCCGCGCAGCACCTGTCGGGCGACCGAGGCCCGGTGGACCTCATCCGGCCCGTCGTACAGCCGCGCCGCCCGGGCGTAGCGATACATCGCCTCCAGCGGCAGATCGGTGGAGTAGCCGAGGCCGCCGTGGACCTGAAGCGACCGGTCGACGACGTCGTGCAGGACCCGCGCGCCGTAGAACTTGATCAGCGCGATCTCCTTGCGGGCGGCGAGGACCCCCTGGGTGTCCATCTTCCAGGCGGCGTGCAGCGTCATCAGCCGCGCCGCCTGCATCTCGGCCTCGGAGTCGGCGATCCAGTTCTGGACCGTCTCATGCTTGCCAAGCGTCGCGCCGTGGGCGTAGCGGTACAGCGCCCGCTCGCACAGCATGTCGAACGCGCGGCGGGCCACGCCCAGCCAGCGCATGCAGTGGTGGATGCGGCCGGGATACAGCCGCTGCTGGGCGATGAGGAAGCCGGCGCCCTCGGCGCCGAGCAGCGCCTCGCCGGGCAGGCGCACGTCCTCATAGCGGATCTCGGCGTGGTTGCCGTACCGGCCCCAGCTCTCCCACGGGTGCTCCATCGTCGCGACGTCTCGGACGATCCGGACGCCGGGCGTATCGGCATCGACGATGAACATCGACGCGCGCTGATGGGGCCGCGCCTCCGGGTCGGTGACGGCCATCACGATCAGGAAGTCGGCGATCGAGCCATTGGAGGAGAACCACTTGTGCCCATTGAGCACCCACCCGTCGCCGTCGCGCTCGGCGCGCGTCTGGAGCAGCGTCGGGTCCGATCCGGCCGTCTCCGGCTCGGTCATGCTGAACGCCGACTTCAGATCCCCGGCCAGCAGCGGATGCAGGTAGCGCTCCTTCTGCTCCGCCGTGCCGGCCAGCGCGATGATCTCGGAGTTGCCCGAGTCCGGGGCGGCGTTGCCGAACGCCAGCGGGGCAAACGGGCTGGTCCCCAGGACCTCGTGCATCAGGCCCAGCTTGACCTGGCCGAACCCCTGACCGCCCAGCTCGGGGTCCAGGTGGGCGGCCCACAGCCCCTGCGCCCTGACCTCCTCCTGGAGCGGCCGGACGGCGCGCTGCAGTCCCGCCCAGCCCAGGTCGTCGATCAGCGTCTCCAGCGGCCAGATCTCCCGGCGGACGAACTGACGCATCCACTCCAGCTTGCGCTCGAACTCCGGATCTGTGGAGAAGTCCCAGGCCATGGCGTGCCGGCCAGAGCGTACAGGCGCCCGGCGGCGGTGGCCTCCGCAGGCGGCGCCCCAAATACCGGCGGTGGCTTCCGCGGGCAGCACCCCCAAACTCCCGGGCGTCCAGGCAGTAGGCTTGAGGCGACGCGCAAGCCGATCCGGGAGACGCTCTGTGGCACAGCAGCATCTGGACCGCCTGACTTCGATCGACGCTTCCTTCCTGCACCAGGAGGGCCACGCGTCGCATATGCACATCGGCGGCGTGTTGATCTTCGAGGGCCCGGCCCCGGACTTCGACGACTACCTGGACCACGTGCGCGGCCGGCTGCATCTCGTCCCGCGGTACCGCCAGAAGCTGGCCACACCGCCGCTGGAGACGGGACGGCCGCTGTGGGTCGACGATCCGGACTTCAACCTGGAGTACCACGTCCGCCACACCGCATTGCCCCCGCCCGGCACCGAGGAGCAGCTGTTCCTGCTCACCTCGCGGATCGCCTCCCAGCAGCTCGACCGGTCAAAGCCGCTGTGGGAGAACTGGCTGGTGGAGGGATTGGCGGACGGGCGCTTCGCGGTCATCTCCAAGACCCACCACGCCCTGGTGGACGGCATCTCCGGCGTCGACCTGGCCTCGGTCCTGTTCGACATGGAGCGTGAGCCGGCGGCCGCGCCGGACGGCGAGCTGGAGGCGTGGCGACCCGAGTCGGAGCCCTCGCCGGCCGACTTGGTGGTGGCCGGGGCGCGCGGCGTCGTCCGCACGACGACCGGGCTGATCGGGCGCGGCGTCGCGGCCGCGACCCGTCCGGCGACATCCCTCAACCTCGCCCGGGATGTCATGGAGGGGCTCGGCGAGCTGGTCTGGGCGGTGCTCAACCCGGCGCCGGAAACGCCGCTCAACGTCACGATCGGCCCCCATCGGCGTTACAGCGTCGTGCGCCAGCAGCTGTCCGACTACAAGGAGGTCAAGGACGCGCTGGGCGGGACAGTCAACGACGTCGTGCTGTCGGTCGTGTCCGGGGCGCTCGCCCAGTGGCTGCACTCCCGCGGAGTCCGCACCGAGGGGTTGGAGATGCGCGCGCTGGTGCCGGTGTCGGTGCGCACCTCCGATCAGCACGGCTCGTTGGGCAACCGATTGACCGTGATGCGGGGGCCGCTCCCGGTGTACATCGAGGATCCGGTCGCGCGGCTGCGCTTCATCCGTCGGGCGATGGACGGTCTCAAGGAGTCCAAGCAGGCCGTCGGCGCGGCGACCCTGGCCGCCGTGAACAGCCTGGCGCCGCCCACCATCCTGGCCCAGGCGTCCCGGCTGAACTTCTCGACGCGGCTGTTCAACCTGATCGTCACCAACATCCCCGGTC
Organism: Solirubrobacteraceae bacterium; assembly: GCA_051985625.1. GTDB lineage: Bacteria > Actinomycetota > Thermoleophilia > Solirubrobacterales > Solirubrobacteraceae > Palsa-465. The sequence goes on along the minus strand of JBPYFQ010000021.1, from coordinate 15,750 downwards.
CGCAGCTGCCGCTTTACGTGCTGGGCCGCGAGCTGGTGGACCTGTTCCCGGTCGCCTTCCTCCCGGAGGATCACGCGCTGGCCATCGCGATCATGTCCTACAACGGCGGACTCGACTACGGGCTGCTCGGCGACTACGACGCGATGGCGGACATCGACGTCGTCGCCGATGGGATCGAGTCCGCGCTGGCCGAGCTCCTGGCGGCCGCTCGCGGCGGCGCGCCGCGCCGCGCGGCGGCATCAGGCAACGGTGGGACCACCGCCGCCGGCCGAGAGCACAGCAATGGATCCAACGGCGGACCGGCCCCGATCGTGCCCGGTCATGGACGCGCCAAGCGCGGACCGGCCGCCGACATGCGTGCCAAACGCGAGCGCGGCTCTCGCTCCGCCCGCCGGCGCACCGACGACTGAGGGGGGAGCTGCATGACCGACGAGCCTGGACTGATCAAACCGGGCGAGATCGCCTACCACCTGGAGCTGACCGCGGCCCAGCTGAAGATCGTGCACACGGCCCTGAAATCGCTGTTCGATGACCTCGGTCACGAGGAGAGCGACGTTCGCGGAGTGGTGCTGGCGGTGCTGGCCAAGCTGCCCGGCGAGCACGACATCCGCGCCATCGATCTGGGGCGCGAGTTGCACGGCAACGATCTCTAACCCCCGTCGCGCGGATGAGCTTGATTTTGGGCGATTTGGGGAAGGCTAAGGCCCACATCAGGCCGGGACTGCCGTGACCCGGGCCGGGTAGAGCCTCGGGCCGCGGCGACCTCAGCACAAGGAGGTGGGAGAGACGGATCGAGCAGCGGCGCGCGCGCGGCGCGCGTCAGAATCCGAGCGCGAACTTCGCGTCCTCGCTCATCTGCTCCGGCGACCAGGGCGGGGTGAAGGTCAGCACCGGCTGGACCTCATCGACCCCGGGCAGATCGCCGACGAATTCCTCCATCTGCTCGGACACCTGGGGGCCGATCGGGCACCCGGGAGTGGTGAGCGTGTACGTGATGCGAACCGTGGCCGCGTCGACCTCGACGTCGTAGATGAGGCCAAGCTCCACGAAGTCCAGCCCCAGCTCCGGGTCGATCACGTCGCGCAGCGCATCTCTGATTTCCTCGACAGTTGCCATGCCCGTCAGTCTAGTGGCGGCCTCCGTGGGCAGGGTCGCACCCAGAGCGGCCGCCGGGAGCGGCCATTCGTTAGCCGTCCGCGCCCTTCCGTCGGTCCACGGCCCTTTAATAGTCGGCCCAGGACCCTGTAATAGGTACGACGGGTTGCCAAATCCGAACCGATTTGAGTAGGTTTCCGCGATCGTCGTCTTCGATGACAAGCCCCGCCCCAGGTTGCGTTGCGCCGGCGATGAGGACCGGAGCACGCAGGGCTCACGCCGACGGGCGCTGACCCGCGCCATCCGGTCCGAGGCCGACGTCGTCGTCGACCTGTCGGATCTGGTGTTCGCCGACGCGTCGCTGATGCTCGATCTGGCCATGATCGCCCGGCGCCTGCGCGTCCATGGCAGCGCGATCCGCCTGTGCGGCGCCCAGCCGCAGGTCCGAACCCTGATCGAGGTGGTCGGCCTGCACAAGCTCCCCGGCGTGTTGCTGGAGGGCCCCGCGCCGGCGCTGGCCTGATCGACGCCGGCACCGCTCGCTCCCGCTTCGTCCGGAGCCCACGGCACCGCCCGCTCACGCTCCGTCCGGAGCCCCCCTTACCTTTGCGGCATCCGCATCCTGAACGTGGAGCTGTCATGACCCTCTGCTTCATCGAACCGCAGAACGCCATCCGGGTGATCGCCGACTCGGTCGGCCGGGAGGCACGCCGTCAGATCCTCGGCGAGGTGGTCCGCGCATGGGTTGACGAGATCCCCGACTCGGAGCTGGACTCGCATTATGCGAAGGCGGTCGCCGACCTCGACGAACACGACCTGTCTTTGCTGGCGGCCTGGCACGTGTCGCTGGAGGTCGGACACCCCCTGCCCAGCAAGGAGTTCCTGGTCAACGTGTTCCCGTCACTGGGCGAGAACCGGAGGGAAGCGCTCAAGATCGCCGCCGGTTTCCGCGGCGAGGAGGCGTTCGAGGCCGGCGTCGGCGAGGAGCAGGCATTCGACACCGTGCTGCCGTGGCTGTCGGAGGAGCGCTGCGCGTCGCTGGCCACCGAGTGCCTGGAGCTCTACTGCTGGGATCGCCTCGGCGCCGAGAACTGACGAACTGACGCTCGCCGGTCGTACTACGACCCGGGGCCGAAGGTGACGAGCGCCGCGCTCCCGCGCGGCACCGACAGCTTGACGTTGGCGCCGGCAAGCTTGAGCGGACTGGTGTGGGGCGCGCCGAGCGTGCCGGTGGCGGTCTCGGCGCCGAAGCTGCGGCCGCCCAGCGTGACGCCGCTGCCGGCCTCGACGCTCGGCGCCAGCAGCCGCTCCACCGAGGCATGCGCCGCCCCGGGCATCCGGATGGCCACCGTACGGTCCCGGCCCGGGTTCTTGTTGATGACCACGACGCGCACGGTGGCGTCCGGCGCGCGGGTCGCCCACGCGCTCACCCCCGGCGCGCTGCCGTGGCGACCGAGCGACACCAGGTGCGCGCCCGCCGGCGCCGCCTGGGCGAACAGGTCCAGGCCGTAATAGACGGGACGGACCGCCGCCTGCCAGCGTCCGGCGGCCTGGCTGAACGCGAACAGCTCGTAGGCGGCATCCGGGAGGGTGTGCATGTCGATCCCGTCCACGCCGGCATGGGCGAGCGCAAACAGGGCATCGGTCACCCACAGCGCGCTGGCGAACGTGTCGCTGACCCCCGGCTTGCCGCGGCAGGCGACGGAGTTGAGCTCATCGACGCGCAGCTGCCGATGAGCGTGGTGGGCGATCGCGACCCAGCGCTTGAGGCTCGCCGCCAGGCCGGTCGTGGCGTAGCCGGAGAGCAGGTGGGCGATCGACGGATACTGCGGCGACTTCGGCGGGACGTAGCAGTTGCGCAGCGGGTAGCGGTGGACGGTCATGATCGACACCCGCCGGTTCTGGCCGAGGAAGCCGGGGATCGACGACACCCATGAGCCGGATCCGGGCTTCGGTCCGACCGCCAGCGCCGGGCCGGCCAGAGCGAGCGACGGGCCGGTGGACGCGATGGCCCGGAACTGCCGGCGGTACGCCGCGTAGCCGTACCTCCACGGGCGAGCCGAGACCGGCACGCCGAAGACGGTGTTGTAGACGGTGATCTTCCCGTAGACGTTGGGCTCGTTGCCGATCTCCAGCGCCTCAATGGACCGGGCTCCGAACGCTCGCACGTAGGCGCGCGCCTCGGCTGCCGCCAGCCCCGGCTGGTTGGCCGCCAGGTTCAGCCCCATGATCATGCGAGCGCCCAGCCGGTGGGCGAGCGCGGCCGTCGTCGCCAGCCAGCTCGGCCCCAGCGGGTAGTCGACGAACGCCGGAGGGTGCACGCCCGGCGCCGGCGCATAGGCGACGTCGGTGCTGTCGCCGCCGATGCGGAGCACCGGGGCCTGCCCCGGAGTGAGATTGCGCAGAAGCTGGACGAGCACCGGGTTGATCTGGCGCGGGTTCGGACCCGTGTAGCTCCTCACCCCCTGGAACTCGAACGAGAAGCCGAGGAAGCCGGGAGCGATCGGCCGACCGCGGCCGGTGGCGTCCACCGACAGCGTCACCGCCGGGTCGGCGGCCGGCCGAGGCACCGAGGGAGGCGCGCCTCCGCGGGTGTGGGCGGCGAGGCTCGCGCCGCCGGAGCTGCTCGGCGCGGGCGGGCCGGCGCCGCCACGGCTGCTGAGCAGCACGGCGGCCACGGCCGCCAGGATGAGCAGGACCGCCCCACCCGCGGCCAGTCGCCACGGGTTGTCTCGGACGCCCACCCCTTACCCCGCTTCCCGGAGGGCGGCTTCGGTGTCGGCGATCGCCTGCTCGGCGTCCTGAAACCAGACGGCGCGGATGCCCAGGTCCCGGGCGGCCTGGCAGTTGAGCTCGATGTCATCGATCATCAGCGCGGCCGGCGCCTCGACGCCGAGCCGCGCCAGGGTCAGCTCGTAGATCTGGCGCTCCGGCTTGCGCATGCCGACGAACGCCGAATCGACGACGACGTCGAAGATCTCGTCGACGGGCACCATCTGCCGCCACCGCCCTTCCCACTCGCGGACGTTGTTGGTGCAGATCGCCAGCTTGTAGCCGCGCTCGCGGAGGCTGCGCATGTAGTCGACCATGGGCTGGTTGGGCTCCAGGTTGGCGAAGTAGCGCTCGCCGAAGCCGTCCAGCGTCACCGGGCGGCCAAGCTGATCGGTGAGCTGGGCGGCCAGTTCACCGAGGAACTCGGCCTCGGTCATGCGGGCCGTCTCCAGCTCGAACAGGGGGTTGATTCCGCGGCGATCCGCCAGCGCCGCCATGGCCTTGCCCAGCTCCTCCAGCGAGATCCCCGACGAGTCCTGAAATGCCTGGAACGCCCCGTGGAGCGGCGATGTGAGCACGCCGCCGAAGTCGCTGATCACCGCACCGACCCGCTCCATGGCGAAGCTACCGGCCGGCGAGAACGTAGACGCCGCCGCCCTCGCGGCCGCGGCTGTGACAGCGCAGGGGGATCGCCCGCATCTCCAGCCCGTCGGCCGTCGCGGTGGCGCTGGGAGCGGCGGCCTCGCCCGCGGCCCGGCGGGGGAACTCGTTGTCGCCCTCACTCACCCACAACTCCAGGTTGACGCGAGTCGGCACCCCGGCTCCGTCGTATGTGGTCGACAGCCGCGGGTCGGCGACCGGAACCCAGCCGTCCGGATCGAACAGCGTCGCCGCCACCAGATCGGCCTCCTGTCCCTTGCTGCCGGGTGCGCGGAGCGCGAGCAGCGTGAACGCCTCATCAGGGGCAAACCAGCCGGCGACGGCTCGCATCGAGTCGAGCGCGGCCGGCTCGACGCCATCGATGACCGAGCGCGTTCCCGGGCAGTCGACGCGGCGCTCGGCCCCGGATAGCGAAACCGCGCCGCGGACGTGGCACAGCTCCTGGATCCCTCGGATCGGCTCGCCGCCGTCCCGGTGGGGGAACGACTCGCGCTCGTCGGTCGCCGGCTGCACCTCCAGCTTAACGCCGTCGCCCACGAGCCGCCAGATCACGCCCTCGGCGCGCCACCCGTCCGGCGGCAGGGCGACGTGGACCGACGCGCCGGTGCGATCGCCGACGATCAGCGCGGCCGAGCCGGCGGCCAGCCCGGCCGAGCCGGCGGCCAGCCCGGCCCCCCAGACGGTCCCGTCGACGGCGCCGAAGGAGAGGGTGCACAGCTGGTCGGTGCCGCCGGGCGGGGTCATCGGTGAAGGTGCGGCGGCCCGCCGATGTCGGTGGCGGTCGAGTCGACGTCGTAGGCCGAGCGCGGCGACCCGGAGAACCGGGCGGCGGTGCGCACGACCCGGCTCTGCAGGTTGCGAGTGATGGCCCGGCCGGTCAGGCGACGGGTCGGCGCCAGCAGCAGCGCCAGCCCCACCACGTCGGTGATGAACCCGGGAACGATCAGCAGCAGGCCGCCGAGCAGGATGAGCCCGCCGTCGAGCACCTGCCGGCCCGGCGGGATGCCCTCGGCGATCGCGGCGGTCAGCCGTTGCCAGGCCACCCGCCCCTCGGCCTTCATCAGCCACAGGCCAATCGGCCAGCCGATCAGCAGCAGCACGACGGTCAGCAGGACGCCGATCGCCTCCGCGACCTTGATGGCCACGAACAACTCGGCGATGGGCCAGAGGATGAGGAGAAGCAGGGCGAGCATCTTCTTGTTCGTAAGGCTAGTGCCCCGGGTGTGGGATGAGGCTAAGAGTCGGTGTCCCGGCGCTCCCCGCCATCTCCTGCGGCGGGTGGATGGATGGTGCGAGCGAGCTTGCGACCCGGGGCCAGGCCCCGGACTGAGCGTTGCGACCACAAAAACGACCGACTTCGGGTCGCGCCCGGGCCGCTACAAACCGAGCGCGGCCTCGACGGCCTCGCGGATGTCCGGGTCGGGCTCGGCGTCCGGATCGATGCCCACCCCGGCCCGGGAGCCGCGCTCCCAGTTGTCGAACCCGAGGTCCAGCGCCTCCAGGGGCAGCTCGGAGCGCGCCGCGAGGTCCGCCGCGCGGCGCTCCAGCAGCATCGGGTCGCCGATGCCAAGCGCGCGCTTGGCGCCCAGGGTGACCGGGTCGTTGCCGCCGAGGGCCAAGGCGCCGGCCCGCAGGTCGTAGACGCCGAGGCGGCCGAGTGAGGTGAGCAGCTCAAACCGGGCGCCGCGGTGGAAGCCGGGCAGGGCGAGGCGCTCGAACACCCGCGAAAACCGGCGTTCCGGAGTCCAGGACGCCTCGCCGGTGAAGGCGGCCGCCTGTGAGCCGGACCGCTCGGCCCAGGCGCGGTACGCGGTGACCGTCCGCAGACCGCGGGCCGGGTCGTGGGCGGTGCGCGGTCCGGTCGGCACGTCGTCCAGGCGCGGCGGTTCCGACGAGGTCCATTCGGTGCGGGCCGCGCGCACGCCGGAAAACGGATCCCCGCCCTCCCCGCCTTCCCCGCCGTCCTCGACCGGGCCGAGGTAGGCGATCAGGAAGGCCAGCCAGGTGCGCTCCTCGATCGAGCGCGACGGGTCGGCCACCTCGGCGTACAGCCCGGGGGGATCGGCGGCGAGCCGGGCCAGGCGGGTGGCCGCGAAGGCCAGTTCGTCCGCCAGCCGCCGAGCCTCGTCGCTGGAGCGCAGGCCGGGTACGAGCGGCGACTGAAAGCCGTCGTCGGTGCCACGGGTCATCCTTCGGACGGTGACGCCGTTGGAGGCCCGTGCGGAGCCTGAGCGGCGTGACGCGGTCGATCCGGTCGAGGCTCCCGTCCCGGCTGACGCGCCCGCCGCCCGGGCGGGGCGGGCGGTCTGGCCGCCCGGCGACACGACCGGCCGCATCTCCACCGCCTGCTCGCGGGAGCAGATGGGGCAGTTCTGCACGAGTCGGTTGTGGCGGCAGAAGGTCGGCATCCGGGCGTGTCGTTAGCACTATAGGTCGCAGATCCCGGGACGGACCCGCGGTGGGGCAGGCCTAAAGCTACGCCGGCGACATGCTCTCCCGGCGGCGATGCTCCTTGGCCCGGTCTATGACCTCCCGGAAGCTGGTGAACCGGAAGATGAGCACGAGCGACGCGAACCCCATGGCCGACGTGAGCACCGCTATCGCGATCTGCTGGCCGACCGAGAAGGCGGCCGTGTTCGGGTTATGGGCGAAGATGGCCAGCAGGAGCGCCTGCTGGACGCCGGCGCCGCTGGGCGTGAGCGGGAACACCGAGGCGATGACTTGGACGGCGAGCACGAGCAGCGCGTTGCGCACCGAGCCGCCGATGTGGAACGCATCGAGCAGCGCCCAGTAGGCGGCGAACCGGGCGATCCAGCTGGCGAACTGCCAGCTGGCCATCTCGCGCCGGTAGCGCTCGCGGTCGCCCAGAATCGTCAGCCCCTGGCGGATGCGCTGCCAGAACGCCCGCACCTTGGCCGACAGCAGCGCGAAGCCGACCAGAAACGCCAGCGCCAGGACGGTCAGGAAGAACAGCGTGAAGCGCATGTGGGACGCGAAGAAGCTGATGTCGAACGCCGGGAGCTTGGAGAAGTCCGGGGGCTTGGGGAACACGCCCTGGGTGAACGCGAAGGCCATGATCAACAGCCCCATGAACCAGTCGAAGATGACGCCGGTCCACAGCGCGCTGGCCAGCGTCGGATAGCTGCTCTCGGTGATCGACACCCGCGTCAGGAACAGCTGGGCCAGGTTTCCGCCGCCGAGCGGGAACACGTTGTTGATGGCGTAACCGACCATGTAGGCGCCCCAGATGTCGCGCCAGCGCACCGGCTGCCCCGGGTACGCGGCCCGGACCGCGTTGAACAGCGCCCGCGAGCGCAGCAGCAGGTAGAGCCCGAACAGGGCCAGGCCGAGCAGCAGCGGGATCCAGCTGAGGCTGGCCAGCCGCGCGAAGAACGTGCCCGCCGCGCTGAGCAGGCTGTCGATGGTGTCCAGGACGGACTCGTGGTGATGGACGACCACCACGACGTGGTGGGCCGGGAGCGTCGCCAGCACGAGATGAAACGGCAGCAGGGCCATCGCTCTCACACGGTCGCACACCGGGCCGTCGGCCCGGGCCGCCAGGGGCGCCAACCTGGGGTCACGGCAAGTTGTCCTGCCGCTTAAAAGGCCCGGGGGGCCCAGATCCATCTGGGCCCCCCGGAGAGTCAGGGAAGTGGGGGCGCAGTTCCCTGACCGACAGGGGCGAGTTTCCCCGTCCCAAGCTTTGAGTAAACCTCAATGCCCCGAACAATTTCGTCTAGGCACAGCACAAGGGCCGCACCACCGCCATTTAACGTAGCAGTTTCGCCTCCGTGCGTGGACTCATTTTTGGACGGGCGACGCACTCTCGGTAGTGATCCAACGTGTTCCGGAGAAAACACCGGAGTTCGGGCCGTCACATTCCAACCGAGGCTCGGAAAAGCCCCGCGTTGGGCGTTCGTCGTCGGCGCGTCAGCGGCCGCGCGTGGCGGGTCCGCTGAAGAACTCCTCGCCGGGGCGGACGGTGCCGGCTGCCTCTGCCTCGTGGCGCAGAGTCCGATCCGGGTCCCCGCTCCAGGCGCCGACGGCCAGCCGCTCGCGGTCGGCGTCCATCGGGCTCCCGCCCAGGTCGGCGTTGACGATCCGGGCGCACTTGCGCCCCTCGGCGATGGCGGTGACCACCAGCGATTGACCGATCCGCGCGTCCCCGCAGGCATACACGCGGCCGACCGAGGTGCGGTACGTCTGCTCGGTGCGAATGTTGCCGCGGTGGTCGATATCGACGTCGAACTGGCTGACCAGGCCCTGATGCTCCGGATGCTCGAAGCCGATCGCGATGAGGACGAGATCGGCCTCCAGCACGAACTCGCTGCCCGGCACCGGCGTCAGGTCCCGGGACGAGCTGCCGGTGACCTGCCGGGCGTATACGTGGCTGACCTTCCCGTCCTTGCCGCCGAACCCGGTGACCTCGGTACCCCAGCGGCGCTTGCCGCCCTCCTCCAGGGCGTAGGTCATGGCGGTGCGCTTGGGCGGCAGCGGCCACGGGTGGCGCGGGTCCTTGTCGTCGGTCAGCTGGGCGTAGACGTCGAGCACGATGACGCTCCGGGCGTCCTCGCGGTGGGAGTTGGAGATGCAGTCCATGCCGGTGTCGCCGCCGCCGATGACGATCACCTTCTTGCCGGCGGCGGTGATCTCGCGGCCCGGCTGGGGAGCGCGCGCCGGCCGCCCGTCCTGGGCGGCGACCCAGCGGTTGCGCTGGTACAGGTAGTCCATCGCCGGGTGGATGCCGCCGAGCTCGCGTCCGGGTACCTCGAGGTCCCGGGAGACGCGGGAGCCGATGGCGATCACGACCGCGTCGAAGCGCTCGTTGAGCTCCTCGGCGGTGATGTCGACGCCGGCCTCGGTGTCGTAGACGAACGTGATCCCCTCCTGCTCCAGCACGGAGACCCGGCGATCGATGATCCGCTTCTCCAGCTTGGCGTCCGGGACGCCGAACCGGAGCAGGCCGCCGGGAGCCTCGTCGCGCTCGAACACGGTGACGGCATGCCCGCACTTGTTCAGCTCGTCGGCGACGGCCAGGCCGGCGGGCCCGGAGCCGATGACCGCGACCGTGCGGCCGGATCGGCGCGGCGGCGGCGAGGGCGCGATCCAGCCCTCGGCCCACGCCCGCTCGGCGATGGCCAACTCGATCTGCTCGATGGTGACCGGGTCGTCGTTGATCGCCAGCACGCACGCCGACTCGCAGGGCGCCGGGCAGATGAGGCCGGTGAACTCCGGGAAGTTGTTGGTGGCGTGCAGCTGCTCGATCGCGTCGCGCCACTTGTCGCGGTACACGAGGTCGTTCCAGTCCGGGATGAGGTTGCCGAGCGGGCAGCCCTCGTGGCAGAACGGGATCCCGCAGTCCATGCAGCGAGAGCCCTGGCGGCGGAGCTCTTCGACCGGCTGGAGGTCGAAGTACTGCTTGTAGTCGCCCACCCGGGCCTGCGGGTCGCGCTTGTCGAAGCCGACACGGTGAATCTTCAGGAACGCTCCGAGCTCTCCCATGCGATCTCCCGTTCTCAGCCGAGCCCGCCGGAGGCGGCCAGGGTGTCCTCGCGCTCGGCGGCGGCGCGCTGCTCGAGCACGCGCTTGTAGTCGCGCGGCATGACCTTGACGAACCGCAGGCGCGCCCGGTCCCAGGACGCCAGTACGTTGCGGGCTACGAGCGAGCCGGTGCGGGCGGCGTGCTCGGCGATGAGCGCGCGCACCTCCGCGTCGTCTTCCTCGGCCAGCGGCTCCAGGTCGACCAGCTCGGTGTTGCAGCGCCCCTCGAACCGCCGGTCGCGGTCATAGACGTAGGCGATCCCGCCGCTCATGCCGGCCGCGAAGTTGCGGCCGGTCGTCCCCAGCACGATCACGCGGCCGCCGGTCATGTACTCGCAGCCGTGGTCGCCGACCCCCTCCACCACCGCGTGCGCGCCGGAGTTGCGCACCGCAAAGCGCTCACCGGCCAGGCCGCGGATGAACGCGCGGCCGGACGTCGCCCCGTAGAGCACGGTGTTGCCGACGATCATGTTCTCCTCGGCGCGGAACAGGGCCGACTCGGGCGGCCGCACCACCACGGTCCCGCCGGACAGGCCCTTGCCCGTGTAGTCGTTGGTCTCCCCGCGCAGGGAGAACGTGACGCCGGGAGCCAGCCAGGCGGCAAAGCTCTGCCCGGCCGAGCCCGAGAACGAGATCTCGACCGCGCCGTGGGGCAGGCCCAGCGGGCCACGCCGCCGGGCGATCTCGCCGGACAGGATCCCGCCGACGGTGCGGTTGACGTTACGGACCGGGATGGGGCCGTGGCGCACCTGCTCGCCGGACTCGATCGCCGGCGCACACAGCCGGACGAGCTCCCAGTCCAGCGCGTCGTTGAGCACCGGCACCTGGTTGCGAGTCCGCCGGCGGGGGACCTCGGGCGGCAGGTCCAGGGTGCCGAGGATCATCGACAGGTCGACCCCGCGCGCCTTCCAGTGGTCAATCGCCTCGTCGGTCTCCAGCAGGTCGGCGCGGCCGATCAGGTCCTCGAACCGGCGGATCCCCAGCCCGGCCATGATCCCCCGAACCTCCTCGGCGATGAACATCAGGTACGCGGTCACGTGCTCCGGCGTCCCGGCGAACCGCCGGCGCAGCTCCGGATCCTGGGTGGCGATCCCGACCGGGCACGTGTTGAGGTGGCAGACGCGCATCATGATGCAGCCCATCGCGATCAGCGGCGCGGTCGAGAAGCCGAATTCGTCGGCCCCGAGCAACGCGCCGATCACGACGTCGCGCCCCGTCTTCATCTGGCCGTCGACCTCGACGGTGATCCGGGAGCGCAGGTCGTTGAGCAGCAGCGTCTGCTGGGTCTCGGCCAGCCCGATCTCCCACGGGACGCCGGCCGACTGGATCGAGGACTGGGGCGAGGCGCCGGTGCCGCCGTCGTGCCCGGAGATCGTGACGTGGTCGGCGTTGGCCTTGGCCACGCCGGCGGCGACCGTGCCGACGCCGACCTCGGACACGAGCTTGACCGACACCGAGGCCGTGGGGTTGGCGCAGCGCAGGTCGTAGATGAGCTGCTTGAGATCCTCGATGGAGTAGATGTCGTGATGCGGCGGCGGGGAGATGAGGCCGACGCCGGGCGTCGAGTAGCGGATCTTGGCGATGTAGTCGTCGACCTTGTGGCCGGGCAGCTGGCCGCCCTCGCCGGGCTTGGCTCCCTGCGCCATCTTGATCTGGAGCTGATCGGCGTTGACCAGGTAGTCGACCGTGACGCCGAACCGGCCGGAGGCGACCTGCTTGATCGCCGACCGGCGCAGGTCGCCGTTGTCGTCGGGCTTGAACCGCGCCGGATCCTCGCCGCCCTCCCCGGTGTTCGACTTGCCGCCGATCCGGTTCATCGCGATGGCCAGGGTCTCGTGCGCCTCACGGGACAGGGCGCCGAGGCTCATGGCGCCCGTGGTGAAGCGCTTGACGATGTCGACGGCCGGCTCCACCTCGTCGAGCGGGACCGGCTGCTCGGCGTAGCGGAACTTCATGAGGCCTCGCAGGGCGGCCTTCGCCGTCGCGTCGTCGTTGGCCATCCGGGCGAACTCGTCGTAGGTGGATTGCGGCCCACCCGCCCCGCGCACGACCCCACCCCCACCCACCCGGCCGTCGCCGGAGGCGTCGCCGGCCCGCACGGCGTGCTGGAGGTTGGCGATGGTGTCCGGGTTCCAGATGTGGCGCTCGCCATCGCGGCGCCACTGCAGGACGCCGCCGACCGGGAGCACCTCGCGGTCGGTGCGCGGATAGGCGCGGAAGTGGCGGCCGAGCGCCTCGGCGGCCAGCACCTCCAGGCCGATGCCGCCGATCCGGGACGCCGTCCCGGTGAAGTAGGTGTCGATCAGCTCCTCCTCCAGCCCGACCGCCTCGAAGATCTGCGCGCCGCAGTAGGACTGGATCGTGGAGATGCCCATCTTGGAGAGCGTCTTGAGCAGGCCCTTGCCGATCGCCTTGACGATCCGCTCCTCGGCCTCGTCGCGATCGAGGTCCTCCGGCAGCAGGGCGCGGTCGGCCAGCTCGTCGAGCGACTCGAACATCAGGTAGGGATTGATCGCCGCCGCCCCGTAGCCGATCAGCGTCGCCATGTGGTGGATGTTCCGTGGCTCGCCGGACTCGATGACCAGGCCGGTGCGCAGGCGGGTCCCGGCGCGCACCAGGTGGTGGTGGACGGCGGCGACTGCCAACAGCGAGGGCATCGCCACCCGCTCGGCGCCCACGTTGCGGTCGGACAGGATGAGGATGTTGGCGCCGTGGTCGACCTGGTTGTAGGCCTCCTGGCACAGGGCGTCGAGGCGGCGCTCCATCCCGTCGGGGCCGTCCTCGATCGGCCAGGTGATGTCGAGCGTGGCGGCGTCGAACACGTCGTGGGAGACCTGGCGCAGCTTCTCCAGCTGGTGGTTGCGCAGGATCGGCTGGGGCATGACGAGCTGATGGGCCTGCTCGGGGGCCTCGCTGAGCAGGTTGACCTCGGCGCCGACGCCCGACTGCAGGCTCATCACGACGCTCTCGCGCAGCGGGTCGATCGGCGGGTTGGTCACCTGCGCAAACAGCTGCTTGAAGTAGGAGAACAGCGGCGGCTGGCGGTCGGACAGGACGGCCAGCGCGGCGTCATTGCCCATGCTGGCCACCGGCTCCTCGCCCTTGGCGGCCATCGGCGCGATGACCATCCGGAGGTCCTCCTGCGAGTAGCCGAAGGCCAGCTGCTTGGAGCGCAGCGGCTCGACCCGCGGGACCCGGGGCTCGCGCTCGGGGAGATCGTCGATGGCCACCATCGAACGCTCGTACCACTCGCCGTAGGGCTTGCGGCGCGAGACCCGCCGCTTGACCTCCTCGTCCTCGACGATCCGGCCGTCCTCGAGGTCGAGCAGGAACAGCTTGCCGGGCGCCAGGCGGCCCTTGCGGCTGACGTGCTCGGGCGCCACCGTGATGACCCCGGTCTCCGAGGCCAGCACGACGTAGCCCTCCGTGTCCTGCACCCACCGTCCGGGCCGCAGGCCGTTGCGGTCGAGCACCGCCCCGGCCATCCGCCCGTCGGTGAACGCGACCGCCGCCGGGCCGTCCCACGGCTCCATCAGACAGGAGTGGAAGTCGTAGAAACCCTTGACGTCGGGGTCGAGGTCCTTGCGGGTCCGGTAGGCCTCCGGGACCATCATCATCATCGCGTGCGGGATGGAGCGCCCGCTGAGCACGAGCAGTTCCAGCACGTTGTCGAACGTGGCCGAGTCCGAGCCCCCGCCGCGGACCACCGGCAGCACCTTCTTGACGTCGTCGCCGAACAGCTCGGAGGCGAGCTGCGACTCGCGGGCCCGCATCCAGTTGATGTTGCCGCGCAGGGTGTTGACCTCGCCGTTGTGGGCGATCATCCGGTACGGGTGGGCCAGCTCCCAGCTGGGGAAGGTGTTGGTGGAGAAACGGGAGTGGACCAGCGCCAGCCGGGAGGCCACCCGCGGGTCGCGCAGGTCCGGGAAGTACCGCGGCAGTTGGGGCGCGGTCAGCATCCCCTTGTAGACCATCGTGCGGCTGGAGAAGCTGGGCAGGGCGATCTCGGTGCCGGCGGCCTGCTCGATGACCCGGCGGATCACGTACAGCTTGCGCTCGAACGCGCCCTGATCGTCGATGTCCTCCGAGGCCTCGACGATGACCTGGCGGATGACCGGAGCCGACAGCCGGGCCGTCTCGCCGACGAACCGGTCGTCGACGGGCACGTCGCGCCACCACAGCACCTTCTGGCCCTCGGCCTCGACGGTCCGCTCAATCAGCTGCTCGAACGACTGCCGCCGCTCGGGATCGGCCGGCAGATAGCACACTCCCACCCCGTACCGGCCGGGCGCGGGCAGGTTGATCCCGGAGACCGCGCCGCGGATGAACGCGTCCGGCATCTGCATGAGGATCCCGGCGCCGTCGCCGGTGTTGGGATCAGCTCCCTCGGCCCCGCGGTGCTCCATGTTCTCCAGCGCCTCGAGCGCCTTCTCCACGACGGCATGGGTGGCGTCGCCCCACAGCTTCGCGACCAGGGCGATGCCGCACGCGTCATGCTCGTATTGCGGGTTGTAGAGGCCAGTGGGCGGGTCTGATTGGTCCGACCCGCCGTCAAAGCGGTACATGCAGCGGTGCCTCGTGGGGCAGAAGGTGGGCAGGCAGGCACGGCGAGGTGCAGCCCGGAAATCGTACCAATGGACCGCCAGCGGGCTCGCCGGGGTGCGGAGCCTAGTACACGTCGCGGCCGAACGCGCGGATGCGGAGGACTAGGACTTCGCTTTGGTCTTGGAGCGGCCGCCGCTCTTGGCGCCGGATTTCTGGGAACTTCCCCGCTTGCGGGGGGTTTCAGACGACTTGTCCGAGCTCGGCTGGTCCGAGCTGCCGGAGCGGACCTCGGCCAGGCTGGCCTCCAGGGCCGCCATCAGGTCCGGCGCCGGCGGGGCCTCCTCGGCCTCCGGCTGGACGGCGATCTCCTCGCCGGCCGCCTTGCGCTCGATCAGCTCCAGCACCCGCTCGCGGTACTCGTCCTTGAACTTCCCGGGATCGAAGTCGGCCGACAGCGAACTGATCAGCTGCTGCGCCATCGTCAGCTCGCGTTGGGAGGCCTCCGCGTCGTCGACCGCATCGAGCTCGTCGAGCCGGTCCGGCGCCAGCACCTCGTCGCCGAACAGCATCGTCGACAGCGCCATCGCCTGCCCGGCCGGGCGCAGCGCGCACAGCTGCTGCTTGGAGCGGATCACGATCTTGCCGATCGCCACCTTCCCGGACTCCCGCATCGCCTCCAGCAGCAGGCGATAGGCCTTGGCGCCGCCGGTGGCCGGCGCCAGGTAGTAGGAGTGGTCGTAGTAGATGGGATCGATGTCGGCGAGGTCGACGAACTCCTCGATGTCGATCGTCTTCGTCGCCTTGGGGTCGAGCGCCTCCAGCTCCTGGGGCTCGATCAGCACGTAGCGCTCCGGCGTCAGCTCATAGCCCTTGACGATGTCCTCGAACGCCACCTCCTCGCCGGTCGAGGGGTCGACCCGCTTCTGCTTGATGCGGGCGCCGGTCTTGCCGGACAGCTGGTGAAACCGGACGGTCTTGGGCGAGGTGGCGCTGTAGAGCTTGACCGGCACGTTGACCAGGCCGAAGCTGATGGCGCCGCTCCAGATTGCACGTGGCATACCTTGTTTGTATAGCGAAGGGCCGCTCTCGGCAAGCGCTGAGCGCGGTCTTGCCGGGTCGGGGGCCGGCGGATCGGGC
>JBPYFQ010000020.1:0-38368 GCA_051985625.1 Solirubrobacteraceae bacterium | reverse complement strand
GGATCCGCTCGGGGATCGAGCCGAAATAGTGATCGTCGAGCTCGTGACCCTTGGGCGGCTTGGCGCCGAACAGTGTGCGGCCGGTGGTGATCAGGTCGGGCCGCTCGAAGTAGTACTGCTCGTCGATCAGGAAGTACTCCTGCTCGGGCCCGATCGTGGTGAACACGCGGTTCGCGTCGGCGTCGCCGAACAGCCGGAGCGCGCGCGCCGCCGATCTCGACAGGGCATCCATGGAGCGCAGCAGCGGGATCTTGTGGTCGAGCGCTTCGCCGGTCCACGACGCGAACGCGGTCGGGATGCAGAGGACGGCGCCGTTCGGGTTCTCCATCAGGAACGCCGGCGAGGTGGGATCCCACGCGGTGTAGCCGCGCGCCTCGAACGTCGCCCGGATCCCGCCGGTCGGGAACGAGGACGCGTCGGGCTCGCCCTGGATCAGCTCCTTACCGGAGAACTCGGCGAGCGCCGTGCCCTCGCCGGTGGGGGCGTAGAAGCTGTCGTGCTTCTCGGCGGTCAGCCCGGTCAGGGGCTGGAACACGTGCGTGTAATGGGTGGCGCCCTTCTCCAGCGCCCACTCCTTCATCGCCAGCGCCACCGCGTCGGCCGTGGACGTGTCGAGTGCCTCGCCGCGCGCGAGGGTGTCCTGCAGGCGGTTGAACACCTCGGTGGGAAGGCGCTGTCGCTGCACGGCGGGACTGAACACGTTGGCCCCAAAGACCTGGTTGTCGGGGACCGTGAGATCGGGTGCTCCGAGGGCGCCGCCGTTGGGCGCCCACTGCGCGGCGAAGACGTTCTGCTGGCGGATTCGAGGCATGCGTTGTCGACTTTCTTTACGTGAGCGCCGTGGCGGCAGGCGCGTGAGAACCCCGCCTCGGACGGGCCGAGGCACACTAGGCGACAGGGTAACGTGGGGGCTGGGCGCCCGTCATTATCCGAATGTCCAAAGAACGCGGGGCACGTGGACAAATGAAATACTCGGGGTCATGCCCTTCAACCCCGAGCTGGGCTGGCAGGCCTACGTGCCCGACGCCGGCCGCTACGACGACATGACCTACCGCCGGTGCGGGCGCAGCGGCCTGAAGCTGCCGGCGGTAACGCTGGGTCTGTGGCAGAACTTCGGCGACGACCGGCCGCTGGCGAACAGCCGGGCGATGATCCGCCGCGCGTTCGACCTTGGCATCACCCACTTCGACCTGGCCAACAACTACGGGCCGCCCTACGGGAGCGCCGAGATCAACTTCGGGCGCATCCTGTCCGAGGATTTCGCCCGGCTGCGCGACGAGCTGGTGATCTCCACCAAGGCCGGCTACGACATGTGGCCCGGACCGTACGGTATTTGGGGGTCGCGCAAGTACCTGCTGGGCAGCCTGGACCAGTCGCTCAAGCGGATGGGGCTGGAGTACGTCGACATCTTCTACTCGCACCGCTTCGACCCCGACACGCCGCTCGAGGAGACGATGGGGGCGCTCGACTACGCGGTCCGCTCCGGCAAGGCCCGCTACGCGGGGATCTCCTCCTACGGACCCCGGCGGACCGAGGAGGCGGTGGACATCCTCCGGCACATGGGGACCCCGCTGCTCATCCACCAGCCCTCCTATTCCATGTTCAACCGGTGGGTCGAGCAGCGCCTGCTCGACGTGCTCGAGCGCGAGGGCGTCGGCTGCATCGCCTTCTCCCCGCTGGCTCAGGGGCTGCTGACCAACAAGTACCTCGACGGGATCCCGGAGGACTCGCGGGTCCGTCGCGGCGAGGACTTCGCCGAGTCGCTCATCACCTCGGAGAACATCGCCCGGGCCCGCGCGCTCAACCAGATCGCTGCCGAGCGCGGCCAATCGCTGGCCCAGATGGCGATCGCCTGGACCCTGCGCGACCCCCGGGTGACATCGGCGCTGATCGGTGCCTCCAGCGTCGCCCAGCTGGAGGACAGCCTGGGCGCGCTGGATCGGCTCGACTTCGACGACGCCGAGCTGGCGGCGATCGACGAGCACGCCGTCGAGGGCCAGATCAACATCTGGGCCCAGTCTTCCGAAGCCTGACCCGACGCGATCCCTCGCGGCGGCGTGCTGGCGGGTGAGAGCGCTGCCCCGGGCTAAACAACTTCGGCATTGAAGGCGGGATGGGGCGTGCCCGATGGGCCCCGGTCACTGAGCCTTCATTGCAATGCCGTTCAGAACCCGGAGCCAACGGTCGCTCGCCACCCACCCGCAGCGGGGGATCGCGGGGGGCGGGTCCCTACCCCGTGGTGACGATCTTCCCGTTGTTGTTCACGTAGGACTGCGGGGGCTTGGTGCCGACGTTCACCGTGAACGTCCCATGGGGCAGGCCGCCCCCGCCGGTCAGCACGGCCTTGGCGTTGCCGTTGAGCCCGGCGGCGACCTCCCAGGCGACCACGTGGCGGCCGGGCTTGACCGCGGTCACCGACCAGTTGAAGCGGGCCGTGTGGCCGGGGGCGAGCCGGCCGAGGGCCCAGGTGTTGGCATACGCCGTGACGGCCGCGCCGGCGCCCCCGCTGCGGCAGCTGTAGCCGCACGGGCCGGGCGCGGCATTAACAATCCACAGCGGCCGCGACGGGTTGGCCACGTACGGCTGGCTGATGTTGGCGCCGAAGGCGGCCGCGCTCGTGCCCTGGCCGGGTGGGGCCGGGTAGCGGCAGGTGACGTTGCAGATGGTCACCGCCACGTTCGGGATCGGCTTGTGGCCCGCATTGCGCACCGTGATGACCAGGTGCGTCTTCTCGGCCAGCTTCTGGGAGGCCGGGAACGAGGCTTCGTCGACCGCCACCGGGAACTTCCCCTTCGGCTCGCCCGAGGCCATGGTCTGGCTGCCGCCGCAGCCCGCGACGACGGCGCCCGCCAGCAGGGCGGCGACGATCCCATACATCCTCAATCTCCAGGCCTTCAACGCGCGGGCGACCATACCATGGGCCCATCCGCCGATACGCCGGTTGATGGGGTGACGCGCCGGTTCCCAGTTGGTGGTTGACTTTCGCTTGACGTAGCCTGTGCGGCGCCCACCGCTCCGCAGTCCGGATCGTTGACTACTTGAGAGGAACGAGGACCCTTGATCAGAGCTGTCGCCGACAGGACCTTCCAGCCGACGCGTTCGGTGCTGGAGGAGGTCGGCAACATGATGATCCTCACCGGACGGACGCTCGTGTCCGCGGTGCGGCCCCCGTACCCGTACGGCAGTGAGTTCACCGGGCAGTTCCTGTTCGCGATCCGGCTGTGCTGGTTCCCGCTGCTGATCTCGACGATCGCCTTCGGCTACGAGGCGCCCGGTCTGCAGGCGGCGAACTTCCTGGTCCTGTTCGGCGCGCTGGACCGGCTGGGCGGGTTCTTCGTGCTGGCCTCAATCCGCGAGTTCGCGCCGTTCGTCGACGCCATCGTCCTGGCCGGCGTGGCCGGCACCGCAATCACCGCCGACCTGGGCGCGCGCAAGATCCGCGAGGAGCTCGACGCCCTCCAGGTGCTGGGCGTCGATCCCATCAAGAACCTGGTCGTGCCGCGCTTCCTGGCGCTGATGCTGGTCACCGGCCTGTTTGACATCTACGCCCTCATCTTCGGCGTGTTCGGCGGGATCCTGGCCACGGTGGTCAACCATGCGCCGCTCGGCCCGTTCTTCGCCACGTTCTTCAACAACGCCGAGACGACCGACCTGTGGGGGTCGGTGGTCAAGACGACCCTGTTCGGCGCGATCATCGCGATCGTCTGCTGTTACAAGGGAATGACCGCGTCCGGCGGGGCCGAGGGGGTGGGGCGCGCCGTCAACCAGGCGGTGGTGATCGCCTTCCTCGGCGTGTTCGCGTTCAACTACGCGTTCACCGAAACCCTGCTGGCCACCCATCCGGAGATCACCACGATCATTAAATGAGCGAGCTCATCCTCACCCCCAAAGGCTGGATCGAGGCCTTCGGCGAGATCGTCAAGTTCGGCGCCACGATGGTGCGCGACGTGGCGACGCTGCGCGTCCTGAAGTTCTTCGGCGAGGCGCTGCGCCAGGCCGGCATCCTGATCATCTCCTCGACGCTCGTCATCTGGGGCCTGGTGTTCATCATCGGCCTGGAATGCGGGCTGGAGGGCGGCTACTTCTCATACAGCGACGGCACGCCGGCGTACTCGGGCGTGTTCGCCGCGTGGTGCGACCTGCGCGAGCTCGTGCCGCTGGTGTTCGGCTACATGATGGCCGCCAAGGTCGGCACCGGGATCGTGGCCGAGCTCGGCTCGATGCGGATCTCCGACGAGATCGACGCGCTGGAGGTCATGGGCATCAGCGGCATGCGCTTCCTGTGCGCCACCCGGCTGCTCGCCGCGCTCATGGTGCTGCCGTTCGTGTACCTGGCCTCGATCGGCGCCGGCTTCTTCGCCAGCTACCTGGCGGTCGTGCAGCAGCTCGGTTACGTCTCCTCCGGCGGGTTCTTCTTAATCTTCTGGGAATTCCAGAACCCGCCGGACCTCTTATACAGCTTGATAAAGGCGATGGCGATGGCGGTCGTCATCGTGATCGTCGGCTGCTACTACGGGTACAACGCCAGTGGCGGACCCGTCGGGGTGGGCACGGCGACGGCCAAGTCGATGGTCCTCAACCTCGTCTCGGTCCACCTCATAGGCATGCTCGGAACACAGTTGTTCTGGGGGGCGAACCCCAGGGCACCGATCGGAGGCTGACATGGACAAGTCCGACAACGGCGACGCTCGCGACGGCCGGACCGACGAGCCGTCCTCCGGCCGTCCGGTGACGACCGACAGTGAGCGCGCCGACGACGATCCGCGCCACATCTCCGACCAGAGCGAGGAGCACAACGCCGAGGCCCG
The DNA here is from genome assembly GCA_051985625.1 of Solirubrobacteraceae bacterium. Taxonomy (GTDB): domain Bacteria; phylum Actinomycetota; class Thermoleophilia; order Solirubrobacterales; family Solirubrobacteraceae; genus Palsa-465. The sequence goes on along the minus strand of JBPYFQ010000020.1, from coordinate 33,560 downwards.
CGGGGCCGAGGTGGAGCTGTCCCCGGAGGAGCGGCGCGACCAGGTCACCAGCGCGGCGCCGGAGGGCGGCGAGATCAAGGACGTGCCGGCCGAGCCGGGGCGGGAGAGCCAGCACGACGCCGAGCGGGCGGGCTCCGAGGGAGACGGCGATGGGCGCGGCTCGCGCGTCTCGGTCGTCGACGAGTCCCCGCCGCGCCCGGAGCCGCCCGCCGGCGAGTCCGACGACGAGTACAAGTGGCACACGTACAAGGTCTATCCCTCGGGGCGCCCGGACGCGGTCGAGTTCATCGACACCTACAAGTCGTTCGGCCGCTCCCACATCCTGCGGGGCCTGAACATGGGCCTGCCGGAGGGGATGGTCTCAATGATCCTGGGCCCGTCCGGCACCGGCAAGTCGGTCTGCATCAAGCACATGGTCGGGCTGCTGTATCCGGACAAGGGCGACATCCTGGTCCACGGCCAGTCGGTCCCGAACATGCCGGACGACGACCTGTTCGACATGCGCAAGAAGTTCGGGCTGCTGTTCCAGGACGGGGCGCTGTTCGGCTCCATGGACCTGTTCGACAACGTGGCCTTCCCGCTGCGCCAGCACACCGAGAAGGGCGAGGACGAGATCGAGGACATCGTGATGCGCCGGCTCAACGAGGTCGGCCTCGGCCACTCGCGCACCAAGATGCCCAACGAGTTGTCCGGCGGGATGCGCAAGCGCGCCGGATTCGCCCGCGCGCTCGTCCTGGAGCCGGACATCGTCCTGTTCGACGAGCCGGACTCCGGGCTGGATCCGGTCCGCACGGCGCTGCTGGGCGAGCTGATCCTGGAGATCCACCGCGACATGATGGATGAGGCCAAGGAGAAGCAGCGCGAGCACCTGCCCACGTTCTGCGTGATCACCCACGACATCATGAGCGCGCGCCGGGTGGCCGACTACATCAACGTGCTGTGGAAGGGACGGATCGTCGAGGCGGGGCCCGCCGAGGACATGCTCAACTCCGAGAACCCGTTCATCCGCCAGTTCCTCTCCGGGGAGTCGCAGGGTCCGCTGACGATGGACTGATGCGCGGGCGGCCTGACGGGCGCGTCAATGGTGGCGCCGGTCGGCCAACTGGCCGGTAGCCTCAGGGCGGCATGAGGGCAAAGCGGTTTGAGCGGGTCAGCGGCGCGGCGGCGCGGCGGCCGATCCTGACCCTGGCGGTCGTGCTGGCGCTGGCGCTGGCCGGCGGCGTGCTGGCGCTCGGGCTCAAGCCGTCGGCGGGCATCGACACGTTCGTCTCGAGCTCTTCGCCCAGCTACCGCGCCACGATCGACGACGAGCATCACTTCGGCGACCAGGCGGTGATCATCCTCATCCACGAGTCGCTGCCGAACCTGGTGGAGACCAAGGACCTGGGGACGCTGACCCAGCTCGAGGCGTGCCTGGGCGGGCAGACCGTCGTCCCCAGCTCCAGCCTGCACGCGTTCACGCCGGCGCCGGCCGGCTCCCGCCCGCCGTACGGGGGGTGGGGCAGCCCATGCGGGAAGCTGATGAAGTCACGGACGACCCAGGTCGTCTACGGCCCGGGGACGTTCCTCAACCGGGCCGTGGCCGCGGTCAACACGCAGATCGGCACGATGATGGGCAGCGTCCGCAAGGCCACCCAGGCGGCCGAGTCCCAGGCCTACAACCTGGCCATCGGCAAGGGCATGAGCAAGCGGCGGGCGCAGGCCGAGGCCAACGCGGCCGGCCAGCTGGAGTACCAGCAGCAGCTGCAGGGGCTGGAGCAGATGGCGGTCAGCTCCGGGATCAACGGCACCCCGTCGATCGACGATCCCCAGTTCATCCCGCAGATCGTGTTCGACCAGACGCGGGGGGTCAACCAGCCCAAGGCCCGGTTCGCCTATCTGTTCCCCAATAAGAACTCGGCCCTGATCCAGGTGCGGCTGCGCTCCTCGCTGTCCGACCAGCAGCAGGCGCAGGCGATCTCCTGGATCCGCCAGGCGATCCGGATGCCGATGTTCCGCTCTCAGTACGGGGGCAGGTACACGGTCACGGGCGTCCCGGTCGTGATCAACGACCTGGCCGGCCAGATCACCAGCTCCATCGCCGTCCTGCTGATCGCCGCGCTCCTGGTGATGGCGGCGGCGCTGCTCATCGTGTTCCGCCCGGCGCTACGCCCCTCCGCGCTTGGCGCCCGCTCGGCTTCCGGCCTCGCCGATACGGGCGCCGCGCGGACCTTCCAGCTGCATCCGGCCTCGCCTGATCGGGCCGGCGCCGGGTCATCCGGCGGGCCCCGGCTGCTGCCGCTGGGGATCGCGCTGGCGGCCACCGGGATCACGTTCGGCCTGCTGGCCGTGCTCGGGGCCGGGCTGACGATGGCGTCGATTGCGGTGCTGCCGATCCTGATCGGCCTCGCCGTGGACTACGGCATCCAGTTCCAGGCCCGCGCCCAGGAGGCCAGGACGGCGGCGGAACGGGAGGACGGCGGCGCTGTCTCGGCGGCCGAGGCGGTCGGCCAGGCGGCGGCGCGCGCTTCGCCGGCGATCGCCACCGCGGCCCTGGCCACGGCGACCGGCTTCCTCGTCCTGCTCCTCTCGCCGGTGCCGATGGTGCAGGGATTCGGCCTGCTGCTGGTGGTCGGGATCGGGGTGGCGTTCGCCTGCGCCCTGACGGCGGGCTCGGCCGCCCTCGTGCTCGCCGAACGGGACGGCGGCGTCGTGGGCGCGTCGCTACGCGGAGCCGGCGAGATCGCGGCGGCGCCGGCGCGGGTGATCCGGGCGCTGCTCGGTCCGCCGCTGCGCGGGATCGCCGCGTTTGTCGCCGCCTCGGTCCGGGGCGCGGCGGATCTGCTGCGCGGGCTGCGCCCGCGGGTGACCCGGCGGCGCGGAGCCGCGCTGCTGGGCGAGCCCGATCGGGGCCGCCGTCCGGCCGAGGACGGGTTGGCCGCCCGGGTGGCGACCGCCGCCGTGGGGCGGCCGGGACGCGTGCTGGCGGTGGCGGCCGCGCTGGCGGTGATCGGCTGGGCGGCCGATACGCAGATCGCGGTGCAGTCGGACGTCACCAAGCTGGTGCCGGCCTCGATGCCGGCGCTGCGCAACCTCAACACCCTGGAGAAGGTGACCGGGGTGTCCGGCGAGATCGACGTGACCGTGCGGGCGCCCCACGTGGCCACGCCGCAGGTGGTCGGCTGGATGATCCGCTACGAGAATCAGTTGCTCCGCCACTACGGCTACGTGGAGGAGACCGGGTGCGCCCGGGCGACGCTGTGCCCGGCGCTGTCGCTGCCGGACCTATTCTCGACCGGCGGGCAGGCGCCGTCGGCATCCCAGCTCTCCCAGTCGACCATCAACGGGCTGCTCGGCGCGGTGCCGCCGTACTTCAAGGAGGCGGTGATCACCTCCGACCAGCGCGAGGCGACGCTCGCCTTCGGCATCCGGCTCATGCCCCTGTCCCGGCAGGAGCAGGTGCTCAACTACATGCGCAGCCGGCTGCATCCTCCGGCCGGGGTGTCCGCCCAGTTGGCCGGGCTGCCGGTCCTGGCCGCCGACGCCAACGCGTCGCTGTCATCGACCGGCCACCGGTTCCTGACCCTGATGGTGGGGCTGCTGGCCGTGGGGCTGGTGCTCCTGCTCGTGCTGCGCCGTCTGGAGCGCGCCGTCGTCCCGCTCATCCCGATCGCGCTCGCCACCGGCTGGTCGTCGCTCATCCTGTTCGCCACCGGCATCCCGCTCAACCCGATGTCGGCCACTCTGGGCGCGCTGGTCATCGCCATCTCGACGGAGTTCAGCGTGCTCCTGTCCGAGCGCTATCGCCAGGAGCGCGCCGGCGGACAGGACCCCGGGCAGGCGCTGCTGCGGACGTATCGGTCGACGGGCGCGGCCGTAGTCGCCTCCGGCGTGACCGCGATCGTCGGCTTCGGCGTTCTGATCTTCTCGGACATCACGATGCTGCGCGACTTCGGCTTCGTCACGCTGGTCGACCTGACCGTCTCCCTGGCCGGCGTCCTGCTGGTGCTGCCGGCGGTGCTGGCGCTGTCCGAGCGCGGCGACACGCTGGCGCGGTTGAGCGCCGCCCCGAGCGCGGTGGCCGGCCGGTTGGCCCGGCGCCGGCGCCGTCCGACGGTGGCGTGAGCCCGGAGCCGCCTGGCGAGGAGCCCGTCCAGCCGCCACCCATTCACCGGCTGGACCCGGATCGAGCGATGCCCGAGGCGTCGGAGGGCTCGGACGCCGAGCGGCGCCCGTACCGGCCGGTCACCGTCGACCCGCGGCCGTACCGGTGGATGGTCGGGGTCATCGGCCTGGTCGTGATCCTCGCCGTGGGCGCCTACCAGTTCATCAGCCACGGCACCCAGTCCTCCGGGGTCGCCCCCGGGCGGCGCCTTCATCTGTTTGCCGCACCCCTCGCCGACAGCAACCTCATCGGCGACCCCAACCCGCACCCCACGTGCACGGCGGCCCACCATGATCCCCGCGCGCTCAACCTGTGCCTGATGGCGGCCCGCGGCCCGATCGTGCTCGGCTTCTTCGTGACCGGTGCGGCCCAGTGCGAGCGGCAGGTGAGCGCGCTTCAGACGCTGTCGGCCCGCTTCCCCTCGGTCCAGTTCGCGGCGGTGGCGGTCAACGCCGGCCACGCCGCCGCCGCGGCCGCCGTGGCCAGGCATCACTGGACGATCCCCATCGCCTACGACCGCGACGGCACCGTCTCGCAGCTGTACGACGTCGTCGCCTGTCCGATGGTGCAGATGGCCGAGCGGGGCGGGATCGTCCGCAGCCGGCTGATCGGCGACCGCTGGCAGACCGCGGCGGCGCTGACGCCGTACGTCCGAGGGCTGGCCGCGGCCGGCCGTCAGTGAGCTGGCGTGAGCGACATGACGGCCGACCGGTGGTCCCTGCGCGCCGGCTTCGTTTCGCGGGAGCTCCACGCCGAGTTCCCCGGGCTCCGGTTGCGGTGGGTGCCGGTCCCGGCCGGGGCGGGGTCGAGCCCGCCGGCGCTCCGCCGCCGGCTGCGCTCGCTGTCGGACCGCTATCGGGGTGCCAGCGTGGTGGCGATGCGCGTCAAGCCGGTGCCCCACGCGTTTCGCGCGTTCTACCGCCAGATCGGCCTGGACCCCGACGTCCAGCGGATCCCCGGCGAGGAGGCCGCGGTCGGTCGCCTCCTGCACGGAGAGTTCCGATCCGCCGACTTGATCAGCGACGCCTGCCTGATCGCGCTGGTCGAAACCGGCGTGCCGGTCTGGGCGGTGGACGCCCGCGCGGTCGACGAAGCCGGTCTGGGCATCCGGACCGCCACCGAGGATGACGCCGGGTCGGACCTGGCGCCGGGCGCGGGAAGCCTGGTCGTGGCCGACGGCACCCGGGCGCACGCCGTCCTGTTCGGCGACCCGCCCCCGGGGCGCTGCCCGGGACCGCGGACGAGCCAGACGCTCCTGTTTGCCGTCGGGGTCGACGGGGTCCCTGAGATCCACATCGAGGAGGCCCTGTGGCTGGCCGCCGATCTGGTGGCGGATCCCTCCTGAGACTGCCGACCCATGATGGTAAGGTGCCACTACCTATGGGTGCTACGGCGCATGCCGGGCAGGAGCAGCGCGGGCTGCGGGTCCCGCCGGCGGGTGGACCTGCGTGGAGCCCCGGCCGGGCCGACCCCGGCTCGGGCGCCGCCGAGGCGGCCGCGCGCCGCACACTGCGCACCCAGATCGCCAAGCTGGAGCACGAGCTGGCCGACGCGTTCGTCACCGCCTATCCGATGGGCGGCCTGCCCCAGCCCGCGCCGGCGGCGGCTCAGCCGCGGCTGCTCGACCTCGGCGAGCTGGAGCGTGTCCGCGACGCGCTCACCGAGCGGCTGCGCGAGGCCCGCATCACCATCAGCCGCCGCGCCGACGAGCAGGCCGAGAAGCGCCTGGCCCTGGAGCTCATGCTGCTGCACCCGGCCGAGCACCGGTTTGAGCGGATCTCATGCCGCGAGCTCGGGGAACCCGGTTGCGGCGTCTGGCAGGTGCGGCCACGGCTGGGCCTGATCGGCATGCTGATGGGGTGGTGGCAGGTCAAGCTCTCCTCGGGCTGTCCGTTATCCGGGGGTCATGGGCCTCGGCCCGTGACCCGATCCGTCAGCGGGACGGCGTGACGGAGCCCCGGGAGCGGCGGCGGGGGCGGGAATGCGCGCGCTGCTGAGGACCGGCACCGGGGCGCTGCTGGTCGTCCTCATCATGTTCATCGGCAGCCTGGTGCTGTGGGTGGGGACGCCGTTGCTGTGGCTGTGGGTCGCTTCGCAGATCCAGGGGGCGACCGAGTCGCTCGGGACGGCACTGAGCGCCGCGTTCGTCGGCGTGGTGGCCACCATCGCCGTCCTGGCCAGCCTGCTGGCCCGGCTGAGCGATATCTATCGCGCCAACTGCCAGGCGCGCGGCCTGACCGATCCCGGCCACGTGATGCTGGAGGGGGTGCTCGTGGTCAGCGCCGGGGTGACGATCTTCGTGTTCGTCATCTGGTTCTTCTTCCTGGCCGGCGCCAGTCCCGTGCCCATCGGCATCAACCTCTGACCTGGGGCCAGGGGTGCGCCCTCGGTGGTCGCCCTCGGCCTGCGTCCCGGGTCTGGGCCCCCGGTGTGGGCCCCCCGGTGTGGGCCCGCCCGGGTCTTTCCCCCCCCCGGGTCTGTGCCCCCCGGTGTGGGCCCGCCCGGGTCTTTCCCCCCGGTGTGGGCCCCCCGGTGTGGGCCCGCCCGGGTCTTTCCCCCCGGTCTGTGCCCCAGTGCCCTTCCGGCGGCGGCTCGCCGGAGACGAGCGACGGGCCGGACGTGCCTGCAGTCAGGGCCAGGCACGTCCGGCACGGCTCACCCGCTCACTACCTATGCGCCGACCAGGGCCATCTCCCGGCAATCGGACTCCTGCAGACCACCCGCCAGCACCCGACGCTGCCGGTCTGTGAGGGTCCCCACCGGCTTTGTCTCGACGATGTGATTGCGAGAGAGGAACTTGCGGCACCTCGTGCTGCCCCAGCGCCGCTGGCTCATCAGGAGGTCCCCGATGGGCCAGCTGTGCGCGGCGTCAGGACAATTGAGAATGATTTCCGCGGCGGAGAGCTCCCCGAGCGCGATGCTGCGCTTCAAGGCTGCCCGCGCGAGCCGGATCTGGTTGGCCCGCTCAAGCGCGCGCAGGCGCTGCGGCTCGGGGGTCGTCAGGGCGGTTTCCGTCATGTATGTGCTCTCACTTCCCAGCGTTCAGGCCCGCCGCAGCGGACGTTGACCAGTAACGGCGGTGGGCGCCATTCCGGGCGCGCCAAACCGCCGACCCTGCCTTACTTTTTTTGAGCCCGAGAGGCTCTGATATGCGGTGGATCCGGGGCCGATCACTCCGCGGCGAGTGTCCTCTGTGCCACCTCGCCGTCACCGCCGTGCGACGCTTAAGAAGCTAGAACAACGGATCGGTCACAGCAATGTCACACGACGATGACATGCGCTTAGAGCGCCTTTTTTATCGATCTGGAGGTCTTGTGCGGGAGCGGACAAGTCGGACAGCCGTCCACGGCTCCCGGCACTCGGGCTCGGCCGCCGCCAGCGGTCGACGTGTGCGGGTCACGCCCAGTTGTTCGGAGCGCGCGCGGCTCCGGAGTCGGCGCTCACCCGGGGTAAGCGACGTCTGACTGGAGGGGCCGCTACTCGGGGCCAGGCAGCGGCCCGTGCTCGGACTCGAAGGCCTGCTTGACCGCGGCGAACCGGTCCAGGGCCTGGTCAAGCGTGGCTGTGTCGTGCGTGGCCATGACGCTCGTGCGCAGCAGGGCGCCCGCCGGCGGGACGGCCGGATGCAGCGCCGTGTTGACGAACACCCCGGCCTCGTAGAGCGCCTTCCACAGGAACGCGGCCTTCCAGTCGTCGCCGACGAGCACCGGGACGACGGGGGTCACGACCTCCGTCCCATCGGCCAGCCGCGTCGGCTCGACGACGTGGAAGCCGAGCGCGCTCAGCCCGGCGTGCAGGTAGCGCGCGTTCTCCAGCACCCGGGCGAACAGCGGCGGGCCCTCCTCGGAGCGGCAGATGCGGACCGCGGCGAGGGCCGCGCCCACGGCGGCCGGCACCGAGGCGGCGGTGAACATGAACGGGCGGGCCTGGATCCGCAGGTACTCGATCACCTCGGTGGGGCCGGCGATCACGCCGCCGCAGGAGGCCAGCGACTTGGAGAACGTCGCCATCCGCAGGTCGACCCGGTCCTCGACGCCGAGCAGCTCGCAGGTGCCGGCGCCGCGGGCGCCGAGCACGCCGAGGGCATGGGCCTCGTCGACCATCAGCCGCGCGCCGTAGCGCTGGCAGAGATCGGCGATGTCCGGCAGCGGCGCGACGTCGCCCTCCATCGAGAAGACGCCGTCGACGACGACCAGGATCCCGCCGCCGTCAGCGGTGGCGCGGTTCAGCGCCTTCTCCAGGAGATGCATGCGGCCATGCCGGAACGGCCTCAGCTTGGCCCGGGACAGGATGCAGCCGTCGAGGATCGACGCGTGATCGCCGGAGTCGGCGATGACCGTGTCGCTCGGTCCCAGCAGCGTCCCCAGCGCGCCCAGGTTGGCCTGGTGGCCGGTGGTGAAGACGAGCGCGTCCTCGGTCCCCAGCCAGTCGGCGAGCTCGCGCTCCAGCTCCAGGTGCAGATCGATCGTCCCGTTGAGAAACCGCGAGCCGGTCAGTCCGGTGCCGTACTTGTCGACCGCGTCGATCGCGCCCTGACGCACCCGCTCGTCGCCGGTCAGCCCCAGGTAGTTGTTGGAGCCCAGCATGATCCGCTGCATCCCCTCCATCTCCACGACCGGCAGGGTCGGGCCCTCCAGGACGTGGAAGTAGGGGACGGCGCCCAGTTCCCGGGCCGCCTTGAGCTGCTCGATGCGCTCGCTCTCACGAGCCTTGGCGAAGACGTCGATCGTCGATGTCGGCATGCTGACGCGCCTAATCGTAACGAGCCCACCCGCTGTCCAGCGCATGGCGAGGCCCGCCGCCCCCGAACACCCGATCCCCGCCCACCGGCTTTCAATCGACCGCCGGCGCTGTCACCATATGCCGTTCATGCCAGACCAACAGTTCACGTATTCCTCCACTCCGACGTGGCGGGCGAGCCCGGCTCCATCGCCGGACCCGGCCGACGCCGAGATCGTCGGTGACGAGGAGACGGTTGACGGAGTCCCCGTTCTCGCCGAGGTGAGGACGATCGAGCCGGTCGCCACGCCCGCGCTGCCCGCGGTCCAGGCGGCGGCCGCGGCCGCCACCGGCTTCGTGGCCGGGGCGGCGACCCTGGCCCTCGTCCGCCGCCACAGCGCCCGCAAGCTCGCCCAGCGGCGCAGCCGCCCGCGCCGCGCCGCTGAGGGACTCTCAGTCGTCGCCTCGCGCAGCTTCCTGGTCGACGTTCACCTGATCGCCAAGCCCGGCGAGTGAGCCAGGGCTACGCCCTCGAGGTCCGGCTCGAGGTCCGCCCCCGGTGGGCCTTCCGGCTCTCGCGCTGGACGGGCATGGACCGGGTGGCCCGGTTCCGTCACGGGGTGCTGCACCGGCTGCTGCACTGCGGGGAGGAGCCCGTCGTGATCCGGGTCGCCCAGCTGGGCGACGACCGCGTCCTGTTCGGCGCCGCGGCGGACAGCCGCGACGCGGCCGAGTGGGGGATCGCCCGCATGCGCGCCGCCCTGGGTATCGACCAGGACCTGCGCCCGTTCTACGATCGCTTCCGCTTCGACCCGCTGATCGGGCCGGCCGTCCGGGCCAATCCCCGGCTTCGCGTCGCCGCCCGGCCGGATCCTTTCGAAGCCCTGGTGTGGGCCATCTGTGGGCAGCTGATCGAGGCTGAGCGAGCCGGCGCCATTCAGCGTCGGATCGTCGGCGCCCTGGGCCGCCGCTGCCCCTACACCGGCCTGGCCGATTCCCCGCCCGCCGCCGTGTTGGCCGCCCAGGCGCCGGCCCGGCTGGAGTCCTTCGACCTCACCGAGGGGCGGGCGCTGGCGCTGATCCGCGTCGCTCGCGAGGTCGCCGCCGGCCGGGTCGACCTGGCGGATCCGGACCACGAGCGGGGCTGGCGCCGGCTGCGGCGGATCCCCGGGATCGGCAGCTGGACCCTGCAGACCCTGGCGCTGACCGGACAGGGCCGCCTCGACCAGTTGCCGGCCGGCGACCTGGCCTACATCAAGCTGGTGGGGCGCCTGGAGAACGACGATCCCCGCTCCCGGGCCACCGAGGAGGAGGTGGAGCGCTTCTTCGCCCCGTACGCGCCGTGGGCGGGGCTGGCCGGGCTCCACGCGCTCAGCGCGCCGGGCACCTCCGGGGCGCTCCGCCCGGCCGCCTGACCGGCGCAGATCGGCCCCGGCTCGGCGAGTAACCGGCCTATATCTCCGGTTTCTCGCCGAGGCTCCGTTACGCGTGCACCGGGGACACCGTCAGCCTGCCGCCGCACGGCGTGACCCGGGGCGCGCGGCGGAGCGAGACCCGCTGCCAGCGCACCGCCGCCCCGGGCGCGGCCTCCATCGCCGCCGAGGCCGTTCGGCAGACATGGGCGTGGGCGTACTCGTTGTTGGTGACGAAGCCGATGCCGAAGTGGGCCAGCGCGCCCGGGGCCACCACCACCGGCCGGGGCGCCGCGCGCGTGTCCGGGAAGAAGCCGGAGCCCTGGCTGACGCGCAGGGGCAGGCGGTGCCCGGCGGCGTCGACCAGAGCCGCTCGCGGATAGCCGCGGAGCCGGCAGGCGGTCTGGGAGACATTGCGCAGCGCGATGGTCAGCTCCATGTGGCCGGTGGCGCCGTCGGTGCGGGCGTACGTCGCCGCCAGCTGGGCGCCGTGGCAGCCGGCGATAACACCGAGCGACGGCGAGGCAAGCGACGAGGCCGTGGAGGTGGCCGTCTGCGAGGTCGTCTGCGAGGCCGTCTGCGAGCTGCCACAGCCCGCCAGCAGCGCCGCCACCGCGATCGGGAGCGCCGCTCCGGCCCATCTGGATCGACCCCGCATCGCCTCCATCGTAGGCGGGCCGGTCAGCCCTCGCGCAACCTCCGTGTCAGGGCCCTTGGCCGGCCAGCAGCTGGTTCGTCGCGGCGCCGGGGATGGCGGCCGCGTTGTGGATCAGGTGCTGGCGCAGCATCCACTCGCCGAAGGTCGCCCACTGCTTTTGGTCCTGCCATCCCCAGGGCAGGCTCGCGCCGGCGGCGAAGTAGGAGGACAGCGTCGCCTTCACGCTGGCCAGCTGGAGCTTGGGCGTCAGCGACGGGTTGGCGTGCACCAGGGCATCCACCCCGGCCGCCGGATTGGTCCGGACCGCCGCGTAGCCCCGGCCGACGGCCTGAACGAACCGCCGCAGCTGGTTGGTCTTGGTGGCGATGTCGTTCTCGGTCGTGACCAGCACGAGCTCGTTATACGTGGGGACGCCCGCCTGGTCGACGTGGATCACGTTCGGATGCTTGCCGGCCTGCTCCAGCTGGATCGCCTCGTAGTTCCAGTAGGCGCCCAGGGCGGCATCGATCCGGCCGGACAGGAGGGCCGGCACCAGATTGGCGCCGACGTTGGTCTCGGTCACCGAGTGCGGCGGGACGCCAGCGTGCTGCAGGATCGTCTGCAGGAACGCGTGCTGGTAGTCGATCCCGGCGTCGCCGACGTGCTTGCCTCGCAGCTGAGCCGGGGAGGTGATGTGCTTGGAGCCGAGCGAGACGATCGAGGTCAGCGGCCGCTGGACGATGGCTCCGATCGCCACCAGGGGCTCGCCCTTGTCCCGGGCCAGCATCAGCTCCGGCTCATACGAGACGGCGACATCGACCTTGCCCGCCTGGAGCAGCTGCAGGGGCGACGCCGGGTCGGTGGGAACCTGGACGTGGACGGCGAGCCCGGCGTCAGCGAAGTAGCCCCGCGCCAGCGCGTTGTAGATGCCGACGTGGTCGGCGTTGGGCAGCCAGTCCAGCATCAGGTTGACCGGCTGCGCCTTCGACGCGGTCGGCGTAATCACGTCCTTCTTCTCGCCGCAGGCGGCCAATGCGAGGGCGGCCAGCAGGGCGCTCGCCGCCAGCGCGATCTTCCGTGCACGTCGTCTCATCCGTCGAGGTCTCCTATCGGTCGGTAGGCCCACGGCAGCATCAGCCGCTCGGCCAGGGTCAGCAGTGCGAACAGGGCGATCGCGAATACCGACATGACGACCACGGCGGCATACGCCCGGGCCGTCAGCAGCTGCGGGATCGACTGCTCGAACAGATACCCCAGTCCCGCGTTGGCGCCCGCCTGCTCGGCGAACAGGGCGCCGATGACGGCCACCACCACCGCGATCTTCACTCCGGTCAGCACCCCGGGCAGGGCCGAGGGGAGCTCCACCATCCAGAAGATGCGCCGGCGGGTGGCGTCGAAGGTGCGCATGAGCTTGATCAGCTCGCCGTCGACGGCGGCGAAGCCGGCCATCGTCGTCACCACGATGGGGAAGAACGAGACGAGCGCGATGACGACCAGCTTGGGGCCGATGCCGAAGCCGAGCCACAGCACGAGCAGCGGCGCCACCATCGGGATCGGGATCGTCTGCGACGCCACGAGCAGCGGATAGAACGCCCGGCGGAGCGCCGCCACGAAGTGCATGGCGGTGGCCAGCGCCAGCGCCGCCACCGTCGCCACCAGGATCCCCAACACGATCTCCCGCGCCGTGACAAGGAAGCTCGACCACAGCAGCCCCCGGTTGTCGTACAGCGACTGGGCTACCGCGTGGACCGGGGGCAGGATCAGCGGGTCGGCGCCGCCCAGGTCGACGTACAGCTCCCAGGCGCCGAGCAGCGCCAGCACCACCGCCAGCGTCCACCAGAGCGATAGCGGCTGACGCAACGACATGAGCGTCCTCAGCGTCCACCCCCTCACGACGGCACTCCCAGCGCCTCCAGGACGCGCTCGCGCAGAGCGACGATCTCGGCATCGGTCCGCCGGCGCGGCCGCGGCATCGGGACCGCCACCTCGCACACCACCCGCCCCGGCCGGGCCGACATGACCAGGACGCGGTCGCCGAGCATCACCGCCTCCTCGACGTCATGGGTCACCAGCACGACGGTGCGGCGCTCGGCGCGCAGCGCCTCGGCCAGCCAGCCCTGCATCTCGGCCCGGGTGATCGCGTCGAGCGCGGCGAACGGCTCGTCGAGGGCCAGGACCGGCTTGCCGGCCAGCAGCGAGCGCAGGAACGACACGCGCTGGCGCATGCCGCCGGACAGCTGGGCGGGCCGCGTCCGCTCGAACCCGGCCAGGCCGAAGCGCTCCAGCCACGGCGCCGCAGCCGCACGGGCCGGCTCGCGTCCCATGCCCGCCGCGCGCAGCGCCATGGCCGCGTTGTCCAGCGCCGTCAGCCAGGGCAGCAGCAGGTCGCGTTGGGGCATGAGCGCGGCGGGGGAGGCGTCGACGGTCCCCGCATCGGGACGCTGGAGCCGGCAGATGAGCTCCAACAGCGTCGACTTGCCGCAGCCGCTGGGGCCGACCACGGTCACCACCTCGCCGGCATCCGCGCGCAGCGACACGTCGGCCAGCGCGCGGACTGTCCCTGCCCTTCCGGCAAACGACTTGTGCACATGCTCCACGCGGACCTCACCTGGTGCGTGAAGCTCGGAGGGCTCCTGGGGCGGAGCCTCTGTCACCACTGTCTAGCTCCCTCCGCGGGCATTACCCCACAGGTTCGAAGGGTCAGCGCCGGGCCGCTTGGGGCGAGGGGCGCTATCTCAGCCGGCGTACCCGCCAGCCCCCCTGGTTTGCATATCGTGCGGAGATCCTACCGCGACCCCTCCTGCGGCGGTCCCCGGTGCGGTAACGTTGCCGCCGATGCCACGGGGGAGGGATACGGCCCCGGCCCGCCCCTGCGGAGTCGCCGCAGCGCTCGTGGCGGGGGTGCTTGTCCTGATGGCGGTCGTCGTGCCGGCCGGCGCGACGGCCCGCGCTCGCCCGGCCTTCCACCCGCGGATCCGGCACGCCATGGGTATCGTGCCCGCCCGCGGCAGCGCCGAACCGGTCAACCCCAGCGGCATCCCGGTCGCCTACCACGGCGGCCCGGTCATGCGCCACGTCACTGTCCACACCGTGTTCTGGGCGCCCCCCGGCTATCACTTCGACGGCTCGCCGGGCCCCGGGACGCTCGGCTACCGGCCGCTGATCGAGCAGTTCCTGGCCGACGTGGCCCACGCCTCCGGGTCGACCTCCAACGACGTCTTCTCCGTACTCAACGAGTTCGGCGACCGAGGTGGGAACGGCAGCTACTCGATCCACTACGACCCGGCCGTCGACTCCATCACCGACACCAATCCCTACCCGGTGGGCTCCGACCAGTGCCCGTCGCCGTCGGGCACCGCCACGTGCTTGAGCGACCTCCAGCTCCAGCAGGAGCTCGACAAGCTCATCGGGCCGCGCGGTGGCCCGGCGCGCGGGCTGTCCAACGTCTGGTTCATCTTCCTGCCGCCGGACGTCGACGAGTGCCTGAGCCTCGGTGCGTGCGCCACTAACGCGTTCGCCGGCTACCACTCGCTGTTCGACCTCGGCCATGGGGCCACCGTGTACGCGGCGATCCCCGACCCCCTGCTGGAGCTCACCCCGCCGCCAGGGTCCGACCCGGAGGGCAACCCGGAGGCCGAGTCGTCGATTGTCACCGTCGCCCACGAGGCGATCGAGGCGATCACCGATCCGGACGGCACCGGCTGGATGGACCCCAACGGGTTCGAGGCCGGGGACAAGTGCGAGGCCGGCCCCCAGGTGGGCACGCCGCTCGGCTACGCCCCCGACGGCTCTCCCTACAACCAGGTCATCGACGGCCACCGGTACCTGATCCAGGACATCTGGTCCAACGCCCGGGGAGGGTGCGTGGCGGCGTCGACGGCGGCCAGCTCGACGCCGGGCCTGCACACGATCGACCTGCGCCAGTTCAGCCCCCGGGTTCGCGGCAGCATCGGGCCGGGCGCACGCCGGCGGTTCCCGGTGACCGTGATCCTCGCCCGCGCCGGGGATCCCGTCGCCACTGCCTCGACGCGCACCCGGGCCAACGGGAGCTGGGGTCCGGTCACGCTCCGCGGCCGCCACGGCCGGCCCCACGCCGTCGGCGACGATCGCGACCAGATCGAGATCCTGTACGGCTCCGCTCCGGACGCCCCCTCGCCCGACTTCATCCAGACCGGTGACGGCGGCAACCCGTTCACCGAATCTGGCTTCACCGGCTGGTTCGCGCTGGATCACGGCACTGCCGTGCTCTCGGCCGGCCGCCAGTCGATCATCGTCGTCGGCCCGTGCGCCCAGACGGGGGTCCTGACGTTGCGGATCGGCGCTCGGCCGACCGAGTCGCCGGTCGACCTGTGCCAGGGCGCGGCCGACGCGGCTGCGGTGCAGGTACCCCGCATCGGTGCTGGCCGGCCGGTGACGCTGACGAGCAGCGACAACCGCGGCGAGTACCTGCTCAGCCCGAATGGCGCGCTCGTCTCGATGGCGGTCGGGCTGGGCGAGCCCGACAGCGTCGCCGCCGTCGCCGACAGCCAACTCGCCTCGCCGGTGGGCGGCTTTCCTACCTGCACGGCGTTCCTGCGCATCCGCACCGTCCGCTGCACCGGTCTCGTCCCCGGCGCCCGCTACCGACTGCTGCGCCGCCGCCGGGTGCTCTCCCGCGCGCGGGCAGGGCTCGCCGGGGAGGTGACGATGTCCGGCCGGCGGGTCCACGGGGGCGATGTCGTGACCCTGGTCAACGCCGCCGGTCGCCGTTTGACCGCGCTCCACGTCGCCCACCTGCACGTCGGCATCATCGGCAACCAGACCGTGGCTGCGTCCGGGACCTGCCAGCCCGGCGACTACTGGGGCCCGCCGGTGACGCGCACGCCGATCAGCGACGCGGTCGGCCTGGGGATCGCGGGCGCCGGCCAGGTCTGCCCGGCCAGCGGCCGGGCCCACGGAATGCCGACCGACGTCATCGCCCAGACCGACGAGTTCAGCGGCGGCGAGACCGAGACGCAGGTGCCGCTCATCAAGTCGACCGCGCCGATTCAGGACGAGACGCTGTACGGCGGCTTCGTCGCCTCGGCCCAATCCGGCCTGCCCGGGCCGCATGGATCCGTGTCGGCGTCCGGCGTGCCGATCGCCCTCACGATCGCTCGGGCCGGGTCGCGGGCGCACGTTTTCCACGCCGGCAACGTCGATACCGCCCGCGGCGTCGCCGTCCCGGCGCTGATGCCCGGTCCGTATGTGGCGACCTGGGTGCTGCACGACGCCGCCGGCGACACCCGGACCGTCACCACTCGGTTCGTCGACGAGGCCTAGTACGGCTACTCGTCAGCCGTCGAGGCGGGCCAGCCGGCGCAGGAACCCCGGTCCGGGGTCGGCCGGCCGCCTGGCGGGCTGCGCGGGGTGTGTAGACGCGCTCGTCCCCCGGTCGGCCGGATCGGAGAACCCGTAGCCGGAAACGACGAGCCGGGTGCGCAGGTAGGCATGGAGGAGCGTCGCCGATGTCACCCGCTGGCGGGGAGGCCCGGCGCTCAGCCCGGCCAGCAGCTCGATGCCGGGGTGAGCCCGGGCCGCCTGGGCCGAGGCGGCGGAGATGAAGGCGCCGTAGGCGGCTTGAGAGGTGGCCGCCGTCCGGGTCTCGGCCACGTAGACGTCCGCGTATGGCGCCGCCTGAGCGGCGATGCGCTGCCGGAGGAACGCGGCATCCTGCCGCGAGGCGCGGGCGTGCGGGGCATGGACCAGGGCTAGGTTGGCGGCCGGGGCGGCGATGAACAGCAGGCCGTGCCCGTGCGCCGTCTGCCCGGCCAGCCGGTAGAAGCGCGCCAGGTGGCGCTGCTCGACGATCGGGGTGGATCGGGAGCGGCCGGCGGTATAGGCCACGGCTCGGGTCCCCGGTCGCAGCCGGCCGGCGTCGACGGCACCGATCAGCGCGCCGGCGCTGGCGAAGCTCTGGCTCGGCACGGCGGTCGGCAGGCCCAGGGTGGTCAGCGCCGCGGAGCCGGCGCCGGTGACGAACGTCCGCGGCGTGTTGAAGAAGTGGGCCGAGACGACCGGCGCGGCCGTGCGCAGGTGGGTGAGGTCGGACGCGCTGATGACCCAGCCCGGCGCCGGGTCGGCCTGCCTGCCGTCCCCGGCCTGGGCCTCGGCGCCGTAGCGCGCGAACAGCACCTGCCCGGGCCCGCCCGACGGATCGCCGCAGGCAAAGCCGGTGTAGGTGGTCGGCGCGTACGACCAGTTGGCGACGATCGTCCCCGGTAGGTCGAAGGCGAAGCCGACCAGGCCGATCCGCTTGCCGGCCAGGTAGTCGAGGAGCAACTGGGCGGCCGCCGGGGCGGTGGGCAGGCAGTTCGTCGTTGCGTTGGCGTTCCACTCCGTGACGATGACCGGCAGGCGGGCGCTGACCCGGCCGAAGGCCCGCTCCCAGGTCGTCACGCCTCTGGACAGCGACGGGTAGTGGATGCCGAAGGCCAGCTGGGGATCGGCCGGGTCGGCCGGATCGGCGATCGGCGGCATGCCGGCCAGGGTCTGCTCACCGGCCAGGCCGGGGACGATGATGACGTTGGCCGGGGCGACGGTGCGGATCTCATCGACGAGGGTCTGCATCCCCACGGCCGAGCAGCTGCCGTTGGGGAAGGTGACCTCGCCGCCGTCGCGCCACAGCGCCCAGTCGGTGCTGGTGGGGGCGATCGCCGGCTCGTTGTAGAGCTCGAACATCACCCCGTTGTCGCCGCCGAACATGCCGGCCAGCTGGGCCCAAGCGCGCTCGGCCCCGCCGTCGGGCAGCGGGCAGCGCGTCGGCTCGCCCGCGGGCGGCTCGGCCTGGAGCGAGACGATCACCGCCAGCCCCAGCGAGCGGGCGGTCTGCACGCCGCTGGCCACCTCGCGGACGTAGCTCGGCGAGTACAGCAGCCCCGACGGATCCAGACCGAACTCGCTGACCTGGAAGCGCACCACGTCGGCGTGGTCGGCGACCGCGGCCCGCAACTCGGCGGCACCGAAGTGGGCGTGGGCCCCGATGTACTTGCCGCTCAGCGCCCGGTCGGGAGCCACCAGTCCCACGATCTGTACCCCTCGCGGCACCCAGGGCACGCCGTTGCGCAGCAGTTGATTGCCCTGGACGGTGATGGCGGCGGTCCCGGGCAGCCCGGCCGCGCTCGCCCCCGGCGCCGCGGACGCCGCGGCGGCCCCGGCCAGTGCCAGGCCGCACATCGCCGCGATCAGGAACCGGAGAGGACGCGCCCGCACGACTGGCCAAACACCGTCGCCACGGACGAAGTTGCGCGGCGGATGTTCGGAGTCAGACGCTCCCGAGCGATGATGGGGTATCGGCAGTCAGGAGCAGCCATCCGATCCGGACCCGGTCGTGGCGATCTACCGCGTCGCGCTGCCGCAGGTCTACGGCTATCTGTTGCCGCGGTGTGGCAGCGTCGCTCTGGCCGAGGACCTGACCGCCGAGACGTTCACGGCCGCGGTGGCCGCCGTCCGGGGCGGGCGGGTGAGGGAGGTGACGGTCGCCTGGCTGGTCGGGGTGGCCCGCCACAAGCTCGTCGACCACTGGCGGCGCGCCGCGCGCGAGCAACGCGGGCTGGCGGCGGTCGGGCGCGACCGCGACGACCGTCAGGACCCGTGGGGCGAGGTCATCGATCTGCAGGCGGCCCATGCCGCGCTCCTGCGTCTCTCCGGTCCGCAGCGGGCGGCGATCACCCTGCGCCACCTGGACGGGTTGTCGGTCCCCGAGGTGGCCGAGCATCTGGGGCGCAGTGTGCATGCCACCGAGACGCTGCTGGTACGGGCTCGCGCCGCCTTGCGCCGCGTCTACGAGGAGGAGGGGTTCCGGTGACCGATCCGCTTGACGGCCTGCGGATGCCGATCGTGCCCATCGAGCCCCGGCCGGAGTTCGCCGAGGCGCTGGTGCGGAGGCTGAAGGGGGCCCCGTCGCCACCGGCGCGGGACACCGCGACGGTGCGCTACTTCGTCGACGATCTCGACGCCGCCGTGGCCTTCTATCGCGACCTGCTGGGGTTCGAGGAGGAGATGCGCCCTTCGCCGGCGTTCGCGATGCTCTACCGCGGCGATCTGCGGCTGCTGCTCAGCGTGCCGGGCGAGCCGCACCTGCTGCCCGGCGGCGCGTTGCCGCGGCCGGGCGGCGACAACCGGATCTCGCTGCGCGTCGACGATCTGCCGGCCACCGTGGAGGCGCTGCGTCGGCGGGGTGGCCACGTCTTGGCCGAGGCCGCCGGCGGGGTGACCGTCAACACGATCCTGCTGCACGATCCGGCCGGCAACCCGGTCGAACTGTTCGAGCCGCGCGCCGGCTACCACGAGCGCGGCTATCCCAAGCCCACCCCAGAAGGAGGACAGGATGATCACTGAGCTGCACACCGTCGCCCTGTACGTCGCCGACCAGGACCGGGCCAAGGATTTCTACGTCGACACCCTGGGCTTCGAGCTCAACGCCGACCAGGAGAGCCCCGGTGGCATCGGCCGCTGGATCGAGGTCGCCCCGCCGGGGGCGCAGACGTCGTTCATGCTGGCCGACGCGGCCGGGTGGAACAAGGGGGACATGATCGGCCGGTCCGCCGACGTCACGCTGCGTTGCTCGGACGCCCGCGCCCTGCACGCCCAGCTCAGCGCGAAGGGAGTGTCGGTCACCGACCCGCAGACCGCGCGGTTCGGCACGTTCGTCGACGTCACCGACCCGGACGGCCATCGGCTGCGGGTGGTCGACAACGTGGGGCGGACGGTCTCGGATCGCCAGGGCGCCGGGGCGGCGGAGGCGACGTGATGAGCACCACCGACCTCGTCAGCGTTCGCTACATGGTTGACGATGTCGACGAATCGATCGGCTTCTACACCCGGCTACTCGGATTCGAGCTGGGCTTCAGCGCCGCGCCGGCGTTTGCCGAGGTCGTCCGCCGCGGCCTCCGGCTGCTGCTCGCCGGGCCGGATAGCTCAGCGGGGAGGCCAATGCCTGACGGACGCCGGCCGCACGCCGGGGGGTGGAACCGGATCCATTTCGTCGTCGACGACATCGCCGGTGAGGTGCAGCGGCTGCGCGACGCGGGCGTGCACTTCCGAAGCGACATCATCACCGGGCCCGGCGGCCGTCAGATCGTGCTCGACGACCCGTCCGGCAATCCGATCGAGCTGTTCCAGCCGGCCGGGCGCTGAGCGGTGACCGGCTGGGTCAGCTGGAGTGGGTGTCCTTCATGAGGGCATCGACAAACGCGCTGAGTCCGTCGGTGTTCCAGCACTCGAACGCCGTGCAGTGCTCGGCGTAGGCCGAGATCACCGAGTCGCCGTAGTTCCAGTACAGCCGCGGCTCGGGGTTGAGCCAGAACGTCCGGCCCGCCCGGGCGGTGATCGCCGCGAACACGTCGTCGCGGGGCGGGCGCCCGTTGGTCCGCGCGTCGCCCAGCACGATGACGGTCGCCCGGGGATGCAGCTCGTCCTCGATCAGCTCCAGGAACTCGGTCCACACCCGGCCGTAGTCGGTGTACCCGGAGATGTCGGCCACGCCGGCGTCGCGGGAGACGGCCTCGCTGGCGGCCTGGAAGTCGCGCTCGCGCTCGAACACGTCGGTGACCTCGGAGATCCGCTCGATGAACACGAACGACCGCAGCTTTCTGAAGGCGTCATGCAGCGCGTGCAGGACGGACAGGAAGAAGGTCGACGCGCTGGTCACGCTGGTGGACACGTCGCACAACACGAAGATCTCGGGGCGGCGCGGTCTTCTCGGGCGGTACTTCAGCGCGATCGGCACGCCCCCGGTTTGCAGGCTGGCCCGCATCGTCCGGCGAAAGTCGACGTGGGCGTGGCGCTTGTGACCCTTGAGCTCGTGGCCTTGGGTGGCGAGCCTTCTTTTTAGCTGCGCCACAACTCGGTGGACGGCGGCGAGGTCCTGGATGGGACCGGTGGGGAGGGTGCGGTCAAGCTCGTTGAGCGGGCGCTTGGGCGGGAGGCTGGCGGTGCGCTCGATCAGGTTGCGCTCGAGCTCGCGTCTCAGGTGCTGCTCGAACTTGCGTAGCTGTTCCCTGGGGAGGCCCTCGTGTCGCGGGTCGTCTGGTGGCAGGTCGGGCTGCGGCTCGATTCGCAGCCCGAGCGCGCGCCTGATCCGCTGCACGTCGACGCCGAGGACGCCCGAGCCCTCGCCGCGGCCGAAGGCGGCGATGGCCAGGCGCGCCAGGTCTCTGAGCGCATCGTCGGACCCGTCCCTGAGCGCGGCGGCGATCTGCTGTCTGAGCGTGTCGAGGTTGACGTCCGACGGCGGGTCACCGCCTTGGCTCGGGGCCTCGGTGATCTTCTTGCGGGCGGCCTGCGCCTCGGCGGCGCGGAAGAAGAAGCGGTCGAAGACGATCTCGAACACGCGGCGATCGTCGTTGGACTTGGCCAGGGTGGCGGCCAGCGCCTCCCTGAAATCGTGCTGCACCGCCCACGTGACGTGTTCCAGTGCTTCGAAGGCATCGAGGATCTCGGAGGTGCCGATCGCGACCCCCTCGCTGCGCAGGTCCTCGGCGAAGGCGAGCAGCTGACCGTCGAGCGCCCCGGGCGGGTGCTCCGGAATCCCGCCGTAGATGGGCTTGCTGGCGCCCGGGCTACGCGGCGGAGGCATCGGCCTGCTCGAGCGTCACGCCAACCCGGGCCGCGACGGTGTCCAGGTCGGTGCGGTGCTTGACGATCACGCTCATCGTCTCGATGAACGTGGTGTGGTCGATGTCGCCGGCGCCGAGCAGCAGCAGCGTGCGCGCCCAGTCGATCGACTCGGCGATGCTGGGCGGCTTCTTCAGGTCGAGCTGGCGGACCTGGTGGACGATCTCGATCAGCTTCTTCGCCACCGTTTCGTCCAGCTCGGGGGCGTGGAGGCGGACGATCTCGAGCTCATGCTCGAGGTTCGGGTAGTCGAGCCACAGGTACAGGCACCGGCGCTTGAGCGCCTCGGTCAACTCGCGGGTGTTGTTGGAGGTGAGGAGGACGACCGGGCGCGTTCGCGCCTCGATCCGGCCGAGCTCGGGGATCGAGATCTGGAAGTCGGACAGGAGCTCGAGCAGCATCGCCTCGAACTCCTGGTCGGTCTTGTCGATCTCGTCGATGAGGAGGACGACGGGTTCTTCGGATGCGATCGCGGTCATCAGGGGTCGGGGGAGGAGGAACTCCTCGCCGAAGATGTCCTCCTGGACGTCCTGCCAGCCGGCCTGCTCCGACTCGGTCTGGATCCGCAGCAGCTGCTTGCGATAGTTCCACTCGTACAGGGCCTTGGCCTCGTCGAGGCCTTCGTAGCACTGGAGCCTGACCAGCGTCCGGTTGAGCTGTCGCGCCAGGGCCTTGGCCAGTTCGGTCTTGCCCACGCCGGCGGGGCCTTCGACCAGCACCGGCTTGCCGAGCTTGAGCGCCAGGTAGGAGACGAGCGCGGTAGACGAACCCGGCAGGTACCCGACCTGCTTGAGTCCGGCGGCCAGATCCTGCGGCGATTGTGGCGGGGGGGTTGCCGTCTGCATCGGGGCAGCTCAAATATAGGCGTCGCTCTGCAACAACCCCGTCTGCGCGCCCGCCGGCGGGTGCTCGCGAGTGCAGACTGGCCCGCATGTACCGCGCTCCTTCACGGCTTTCGGGCCGGCATGTCCCCGCGCTCCTTCACGGATTTCGGCTCACTCGGGCGCCGCGGTCCGCCCAGCGTGCCGAAACCCGCGCTCAGCGCGGACATCGGCTCACTCGGCGGATGAGGGGCGGCGAGTGAGCCGATGACCGCCAGAGGACCGGATGCCGCGATCGCGAGGATTACGGGGCAGCAGCGCACGGTCATCAGCACGGAGCAACTCGTCGCCTGCGGCCTCGGCCACGATGCGATCACGTATCGGAACGCCAGTGGCCGGCTGCACCTCGTTTTCCATGGCGTCTATTCCGTGGTTGAGGGCCGGCTGCCGCCCCTCGGGCTGGAGCAGGCCGCGCTGCTGGCGTGCGGCAAACGCGCTTTGCTCAGCCACCGCACAGCCGCCTTCATATGGGGGCTGCGGAAGGCGCCGACAGTGCCGGTCGAGGTGTCGGTCGTGGGTCGCCATTGCAAGTCTCGCGACGGGCTCCGGGTGCATCGCATCCGCCAGATCGATAAGCGGGAAATACGCCGCCATGAGGGGCTGTGGGTCAGCTCGCCGGCGCGGACGGTGCTTGAGATCGCGGCCACGGGATCCCCTTACGAGCTTTCCGCCGCGATCGACGAGGGACTCGGACGCGAGCTTCTAACGCCGCGGGAGTTGGAGGACGTGCTGGCGCGAAATCGACCGTGCCGCGGGGCCGCCCGGCTGGCCGAAGTGTTGGGGGACGAGACCGCAACCGCGATGAGCCGCTCTAAGCGAGAGAAGCTGATGCTTCGGCTGCTCCGCAACGCCGGCCTGCCACTACCGGAAACGAACGTCCCGTTCGGCCGGTTCGAGGCGGACTTCCTGTGGCGCGCGCAACGGCTCGTGGTCGAGTTGGACAGCTACCGCTTCCATCGCGGGCCGGCGGCCTTCAGGCGAGAACGCGAGAAGGATCTTGCCTTTCGGGCGCTCGGCCTGGATGTGCTGCGCTTCGTGGCCGAGCATGTCGTCAAGCAGCCGTGGATGCTCGTGGCCACGATCGCCGGCGAACTCGCGCGCCGGCCCGTGAACGATCAGTGACGCTTCGGGCGCTGGTCGAGCGGGAGCGTGGCGTCCTCGCCGAGCGGAAGGGTCTCGTCCGCGTCGAGCGAGAGCGTGGCGTCCTCGCCGAGCCGGAGGGTCTCGTCCGCATCGAGCGGCAGGGTCTTCTCCTCGCCGAGCGGGAGGGTCGCGTCCTCGCCGAGCTGGACGGTGGCGTCCTCGCCGAGTTGGACGGTGGCGTCCTCGCCGAGCTGGACGGTGGCGTCCTCGCCCTCCCGGGGCGGGATCGTGAGCTGCTCGCCGTGCAAGGTCGGCTCGTCGTGCCGCGCCCGTTCAGCCGACCGGGCCATGCGAGTCGCCAGGTCGACGTCCGAGCGTTTCGCACGGCCGAACGGCATCGTCGGAGGATCCTCCGGCACCACCCGTTCGAACAGCTCGGCGGCGGTGGCGCGCCGGCGGCGTGGCCAGTCCGTGTCCACCGGGGATGCGGGCGCGGGCGGCGGATCGGGCGCACGAACAGGATCGAGGCGGTCGCGGGGATCGCGCCGGTCACCCGGATCGCGCCGGTCGCCCGGATCCGGCCGATAGCCCGGATCGCGCCGGTCGCCCGCGACCGGGCGAGGAGGACTCGCTCGCCGGCGCGGTGGCGGGGGCGTGTTGGGTCTTCTCGGCCGGACCTCGGTGGTGGCGGCAGCGCTCGAGCCGGCCGGCGCGCGGTCCTCGCCCGGCAGCGGTGGCTCGGGTCGGTGCGCGGCGCGGATCCGCGAGCCGGCGTAGGCCAGGAACCCCGCCGTCGCCAGCGCGACGAAGATGCCCCACTCGACGCCGGAGGACGTGGCCGAGGGGCCGTTGGTGGTCGCGCCCTGCTTGTCGAAGATCCGCCACACGATCAGGGCGCACGCCCACAGGCCGGCCGCGGTGATCACGCCGCCATCGCCGCCGGGCAGATGGAACGCGCGGCCTTCGGCTCGCTGGAAGAGGAGGATGAGAACGCCGGCGGCCACGAGCAGGATGGCGGCCTCCACGAACGAGAACGCGCCCCAACCGGTGATCGTGGCGCTCGCCGACTCCAGCTTCGCCGCCTTGGCCGGCGCGATCAGCGTCACCTGATACCAGGGCAGGAACAGGGTCAGGAACAGCGCCACCGAGGCGCCGGCCGCCAGCCGCGACTCGTGTGGCAGCGCCCGCCAGGCGCGGACCAGCCGAGTCGTGCCGGACCCAACACGATGCGCAGCGCCAGCGGCGGTGCGCCCCTCGCTCATGCCCGTGCGCCCGCCGGGGCGGCGAACCTGGTCAGCGACATCCCAGGTGACTCCACGATCCGATTGTAAGCGGCGCGGCAGCGGCCACCGATGGGATCTGGCGGCGGAGCAGGAGGCGTTACGAGATCGGGATGTCCTCGAGCTTGACCGACTGCTCGCGCCGGCGCTCGAGCCGCTCGAGGTACCAGTCGATCAGTGCGCGCAGGGCGAGCAGCAGTTCGCGCAGCGCCGCCGCCAGCCGTCGCTGCAGCTCCGGGGGGATCAGGTCGCGCAGGGCCTGGACGAGTCCCACGAACGGATCGAGGTCGGCCGACGGTGGGGTGCGGGCGTCTTCGGGGATCTGCCAGCCCGCGGGTGGGGCCTCCGCCGAACCCTGCGTCCCGCCGCCGGAGCCACCGGGGTGGTGCCCGGCACGACCGGCTCCTGCGCGAGTCGCCTCGGCCGCCGCCTCCGCTATCAGCCGCTCCGCCGCCTCGGATGCGCGGTCGAGCCGCTGCTCGAGTCGCCGAAGGGCCTCCTCGTCCGAACCGAGGGGTGGCGCGGACCGGGGCTCGCGGGGTGGGGCGGACGCGGGCTCGCGGGGTGGGGCGGATGCGGCCTCGCGGGGTGGAGCGGACGCGGGCTCGCGGGGTGGGGCGGATGCGGCCTCGCGGGGCTGCCGTTCCTCAGGCGAGTTCGGCATCGCGTACTCCATTGAAGGTGACCTCGAGCGCACCATCCTCGAACGTCGCACCGCTGGGCTGGTAGGCGGCCATCGCCGCGGGAAGGATGATCGTCCTCCGGTGGCCGTCGACGCCGACGATCAGCTCGAGGCCGATCTTCTTGAGCGAGATGTCGCCCTTCCGCGCGAACGGAAGCAGCAATCGGAGGCGAGCGCCGTCCTCGGAAACGCTGAGCTCCTGGGTGAGGCTGTCGTGCAGCACCGCGGCGGGATCGTGTCCGCCGAGGCCGAACAATGCGCCGGCGAGGCGGTCAAGCATCTCCGCCCCGAGGACCTCCTGCTCGAAGTACGGCGCGTGCAACACCGGCACCGGGGCGAACGCCGAGCGTACGAGCTCGAGGTGCTCCTCCTGGAGGCGCCGCCAGCCGGCGAAGTAGTCGCCGACGTCCGAGGGAAACACGCGGTTCACGATCACGGCGTCGGTGAGGTAGCCGTACAGGTTCAGATAGGTGAACGTGCGCATCGCCTCGCCGATGACCATCCTGTCCGGGTTCATGACCAGGCGGACCGTGCAGCGTTCGCGGTCGCGGAGGATCTCGTTCATCGCGATCAGGTTCGTGGACAGGCGCTGGATGTCCGCGAACACCGCCTGGCCGGGCAACTGGATGTCGAGCAGCGAACGCGCCAGCGGACGGGCGGCGGCCAGGATCTGACGCTCGAGTGGGAACACCTTCTCTATCCACCAGCGCGCGACGTCCGGAAACGACAGCAGGCGGAGGGTCTCGCCGGTGGGCGCGCAATCGACGATGATCGCGTCCCAGTCGGGGGACTCGTGCGCCTCCTGAAGGCGCAGCAGCGAGAACAGCTCGTCCATGCCCGGCGGAACGGTCAGCTCCTGGGCCGAGATGCGATCGATCCCGCGCTCGATGAACACCTCGCTCAGCCAATCCTGGACGCCCGACCAATGGCGCTCCATCTCCTCCTGCGCGTTCACCTCCTGGCCCCACAACCGATCCGAGACCGCCAGGGGCTCGGGCCCGAGTTCGGCGCCCAGCGACTCCGACAGGCTGTGCGCCGGGTCGGTCGAGATCACGAGCGTGCGGGTTCCGGCCGCCGCGCAGGCGCGGGCCGTGCACGCCGCGACCGATGTCTTGCCGACGCCGCCCTTGCCGGTGTAGAGGATCGTCCGGGGTGCCATGATCGGGCGAGTCTAGGACGTTGTGGACCAGCGCGAGGCCCACCGCCGGGTGCTACATTCGCCGCGGGGGCTGCCAAGGAAACGGACGCGATGCATCGACGGAAAACAGCACTCAGGGGTTTGACGATGGTCGTGCTGGCAAGCCTCGTCGTCGCCGCGTGCGGCTCGAGCAGCGGAAGCTCGGGTGACCCCAAGACGCTGCTGAGCCAGACCTTCAGCGGCGCACACAAGGTCACCAGCGGGGATCTCAACCTGACGCTGACGATCGATCCGTCGGGCTCGAGCACGATGAATGGGCCGATCACGGTGAGCTTCGGCGGCCCGTTCCAGACCCGCGGTTCGGGCAAGCTTCCGGAGTCGAACTTCACGGTGAGCGCGAGCGCGCTGGGCCAAAGCGTCGCGCTGGGGATTCTCTCCACCGGCACCGCCGGGTATGTGACTCTTCAGGGCACTAGCTACCAGTTGCCGCAGGCCACCTTCCAGAAGCTCGAGTCCAGCTTCGCGCAGCTGGCGTCCTCGCCCAGCGGGGGCGGCAATTCGGGGACGCTCGCCAAGTTGGGCATTCATCCGCTCCGGTGGCTGACGAACCCAACGATCGTCGGGACCGAGAACGTCGGCGGAGCGCAAACCACCCACATCCACGCCGGCGTGAACGTCAATGTCCTGCTGGGCGACGTTAACACGTTCCTCGAGAAGGCCTCGTCGGTCAGTCCGGCCGGGACCCCGAGCCTCAAGTCCGGATTGTCGGCGGCCACCCGCAGCCGGATCGCCGCCGCGATCAAGCACCCGAGCGTCGACGTCTGGACTGGCACCAGTGACAAGACGATCCGCCGGTTGACGATCGCGCTGACATTGCCCGTCACCGGCAAGACCTCGACGCAGCTGGGCGGGATGAAGTCGGCCGACATCGGCCTGACCATGCAGTACTCCGACCTCAACAAGCCGCAGACGATCACCGCCCCCACCAACTTGCGCCCATTCAGCGAGTTTCAGCGCAAGCTCGCCGCGTTCGAGCAGGCGCTCCAGGGCGTGGCGGCGGGCGCGCTTGGGAGCAGCGGCGGCAGCGCCGGTAGCGGTGGCGCGAGCCCGAGCACCGGCGGCACGTCGAGCAACGTCCAGAAGTACAGCCAGTGCATCCAGCAGGCCGGCGGCGACGTGAGCAAGATGCAGAACTGCGCGTCGCTGCTCGGCAGCGGCGGCTAGTCGCGGGCTACTCGGGCCGGGCCTACCCGCGCCCCAGCTCCTCCTGCTCCTCCTCGTACTCCTCGGGCTCCTCGTCCGGATCCGCCTCGAAGTCGCCCGCTCCGTGCTGCGCCTGAAACGCCTGGAGCAGCTCGTCCCGGCGGTCCTCGTCGACGGCGACGTCCTCGGAGATCAGGACCCAGTCGGCGCCCTCGAACTCCTCCATGTTGAAGATCTCGCTATCGAGCTCCGGGGAGTCGTCGACGACGACGAGAACCTCGGTCTGGGGATTGAAGTAGGTCCCCGGCCGGTTGACCAACTCGTCCAGCTCGAAGCGACGGGGATCGGCCATCGCGCCGGAGCCTATCGAGTTAGAGACCTTGGAGACCCGCGATCTCGCGCTCGATCTCGGCCTCGACGTCGAGCGGCGGCTTGCCCGCGCGCACCCGGCGGTGATTGCGGGCGACGACCAGCTGGCGGATCTCCTCGCGTAGCTCGGGGTCGACGGCCGGCGCCGTCAGCCGCGCGAGCTCCTGCTCGACGTCGATCGGCGCTTCGCCCCGACGCTGCCGGCGCGCGTTGCGCGCTTCGAGCAGCTGGCGGATCTCGTCGTCGCGCTCGGCGATGGCCGTCCCGGATCCGGTCCGTGGCTGGTCGTGATCCATCACGAACTGTCCCTTCCCGTGGTCCTCCCACGTGTTGCGGCTGGCGATCAGCACGCCGAGGGCGATCACCACGGCGAGGATGCAGACGGCCCAGATCACGATGTTGAACGTAGAGTGCACGAGTCCTCTAAGTCTGGCGCATCGTGTCGGGTAAGGGCCTCGCTTGGAAATCCGGCGCCAGATCGGATGCGGATCGACCCGCGCTTCGCCGGATTCCCCAGCTCGGCGTCCATGGGACCGCGTACCCCGTCCGGACAGGGATCGCCGGGCCTCAATCCGGGACCGGACGGGCCCTCCCCGGTCCCAAGGACGCCGCGAAGCGGCCCAGTCCCAATAGCCGCACGGACATCACTGCCCAGTAGCCGCACGGAGATCACTGCGAAATTGGGTTGGGGACGTCCGTTGTTCGGGTACTATTAGGGTGTTGACTGACTAGTCAATCACGGATCAAGGAGAACCAACAGTGGTTGATTTCACGCTCACTGACGAGCAGCTGAGCATGCGCGAGATGGCCCATGACTTCGCCGAGAAGGAGATCCGTCCGGTCGCATGGGAGTACGACCGGGACGGCACCTGGCCGCAGGAGATCATCGACAAGGCCTGGGCGCTCGGCCTGATGAACGACCACTTCCCGGTGGAGTACGGCGGTCCCGGGCTCGGCTATCTGGACGGGTGCATCATCGAAGAGGAGCTGGCCTGGGGTTGTTCCGGGATCAGCACCTCGCTGACCTGTAACGGCCTGGCCACCGCACCTGTGCTCCTGGCCGCCTCCGAGGAGCTCAAGAAGGAGTACCTGGGTCGGCTGTCCGAGGCTCCGCTGCTCGCTTCGTTCTGCCTGACCGAGCCGGACGCCGGCTCGGACGTGTCGGGGATGAAGACCACCGCGGTGCGTAAGGGCGACAAGTGGGTGATCAACGGCTCGAAGTGCTTCATCACCAACGGCGAGTACGCCAACTGGTACACGGTGTACGCGAAGACCGACAAAGAGGCTGGCCATCGCGGGATCTCGTGCTTCATCGTCCCCCGCGACGCCGGCGTCGTGGTCGACAAGCACGAGGACAAGATGGGCCAGCGCGCCTCGAACACCGCCACCGTGGTCTTCAACGACGTCGAGATCCCGGCCGACCATCTGGTCGGCGATGAGAACAAGGGTTTCAAGATCGCGATGATGACCCTCGACCGGACGCGCCCGGGCGTCGCCGCGCTGGCTACCGGCGTGGCCCGCGCGGCGATGGAGTTTGCGATCGAGTACTCGAAGGAGCGCGTCCAGTTCGGCGTCCCGATCGCGATGCACCAGGCGATCCAGTTCCTGATCGCCGACATGGCGACCAAGGTGCACCTGTCGCGGCTGGCGACGTACAACTCGGCGGTGCTGCTCGACCAGGGCAAGCGCAACACGCTCGAGTCATCGCACGCCAAGCGGTTCGCGGCGGACAGCGCCATGGAGGTGACGACCGACGCGGTCCAGGTGTTCGGCGGGTACGGCTTCATCAAGGAATACAAGGTGGAGAAGCTGATGCGCGACGCGAAGATCCTCCAGCTGTACGAGGGCACGGCGCAGATCCAGCGCCTCGTGATCGCGCGCGAGACGCTCCTGCCACGGCGCGCCGAGGAGCCGGCGCCCACACACGCATAAGGCTCAGTGGGGCTGGGCGGGGCCGCTGGGACGGCCGCGCGCGACGTCCCAGCGCCTCCTACATCCACCGCTTGCGGTGGAAGTAGACGACGAACACGGCGATCGAGATGAGCAGCAGCCCGAGCCCGAACGCGACGAACGCCCACTCCGTGTTCAGTACGTGGTTGGTCAAGAAGGCGAAGTTCTGACCGAAGAAGCCGGTCAGGAACGTCAGCGGCAGGAAGACCGTCGCGATCATCGTCAGCTGCTTGTTGACCTCGCCCTGACGGTTGGCGACGGTGGAGAGGTACAAGTCGGCTGCGCCGCTCAGCAGGTCGCGGTAAGAGTCGACCAGCTCGCCGACACGGTTGAGGCTGTCGTACAGGTCGCGGAAGTAGAGCCGGCCGTCTCCCTCCAGCCCGCGGATCTCACCGATCCGCTCGGCGTCGCGCGCGAACACGTCGCGCTCGGGTGAGACGACGCGCCGCATCGCGACGAGATCGCGCTTGATCGAGAAGATGCGCTTGAGGATCTCCTCGCGCGGCTCGTCGACGACCTGTTGCTCGATCTCGTCGATGTCGTCGTCGATCCGCGCCAGCACGGGGAAGAAGGTCTGGGTCATCGCGTCGAGGATCTTGTAGACGAGGAACTGCTCGCCGCGGAGAGGATGCTCGTCGTAGCGCGTGCGTAGCTCCTCGAGGGCCTTCAGCGGGCGCCGATGGATCGTCACCACGAAATGGCCCGAGACGATCACATGCAGCTCGCGCAGCAACGGTCCGCCCGAGCTCGTACCGGGGTCGACCCCGTAGGCGACGAGGAATATGTAGCCACCGTACTCCTCGATCTTTGGGCGCTGGCTGAATGTCCGGGCGTCGTCGATCGTCAGCGGATGCAGGCCGAACTTGTTCGCGACCTTGTTCAGCTGCTCGTCCGTCGGCCCCTGTAGGTCCAACCAGAAGAAGCGGCGTTTCTCGAGATGCTTTGCGAGGTCCTCGTGCTCGGGGTCGATGAGGAACGGACCGACAGGCTAGGGGCCGAATCAGCACTGGGCTGCACAGAAGTCACACGACAACACCGTCCGCCGTGGCAGCCCGCGGGCGCTAGCCGTGGCCGTCCTCGTTGATCCGGTAGAGCGCGAAGCCTCCCTCCTCGAGATTGTCCACCAAGTAAGCGAGCGTCGCGTGCCGGTCGTCCTCGGGTAAGTCGGTGATGGCCTGCAAGGCTCGGTCGCCTTCGCTCCGATCAACGCCGCCTCCACGACGGCGAGCCCGTCGATGCCGGCGGTCGCCGACGACGGCACGATCCCCTTGGCGATCGTGGTTGCGACGGCGATCGAGATGAACGCGCCGATGAAATTGAGCACCGCTGAAATCAGAACCGCAACTATCGGCTTGAGCGCGCCGGTGGCGATCGACGTCGCCATCGCATTGGCGGTGTCGTGGAAGCCGTTGGTGAAGTCGAACGCGACCGCGGCCGCGATCACGATCACCAGGACCAGAGTGGTGGAACTCATCCTGTCGAGAACACTCCCCCGGCCCTCGGCGGAGGGTGTGAACAACCCGTGATGATTAAGCCTCTTCTTAGTGGCTACTCGGTGGTGCTGAACTCCCAGATCGCAATCCAGGGGCCTGTTCTTATTCCGGCGCGTTCGGCGCTCGGTTAGGCTTGGCACGTGGCCGTGCCAGAGCGGAGGTCGGTGTCGGTCACGGCTCGAGACGGGCGTGTCCTCGAGGTCGTGCTCGCAGGCCCGGCCGACGGGCTGCCGCTCATCTTCTTTCACGGGACGCCCGGCGCGGCAGGCCCGTTCGATCAACTCGTCGATGCGGGTGCTCAACGGGGTATTCGCCACGTCGCCTACTCGCGGCCTGGCTATGGTGGGTCCGATCGGGATCGCGGACGGTCAGTGGCCGACTGCGTCGCCGACGTGGTCGCGATCGCGGACGCGCTGGGATACGAGCGGTTCTACTGCTCGGGAGGTTCCGGCGGCGGCCCGCACTCGATCGCCTGCGCGGCGTTGATCCCAGAGCGGGTGATCGCCGTCGCGGCGATCGCCACGCCGGCGCCGGTCGACGCGGAGGGACTCGACTGGCAGGCCGGCATGGGCAAGGAGAACATCGAGGAGTACAGCGTGGCGCGAATGGGCGGACGCGAGCTCCAGGAGTACCTCGAGCGTGAGGCGGAGGCGGTGAGCGGCACCTCAGCGGACGTACTGCTGCGTGTATGGCGCGGTCTGTTCTGCGAGGCGGACCGCCTTGCCCTCAGCGGCGCGTATGCCGAGCACGCGCTTCGTCCCGATCGCCCACGCGGAATGGTTGGCGAGGCATCTACCTGGCGCCATCGCGCGGTTGCGCCCGGGCGACGGCCATCTCTCGATCACGCTCAGCGCCTACGGCGAGATCCTCGATGCGCTCCTGGAGGTAGAGGGGGGATCGGGGTAGGTGAGTTCCGCGACCGGAACGCTCGAGCGCTATGTCCCTCGGATGCTTCTCGGTCGGCTGGCGGAGCCGGCCGGGGTGTTCGCCGGGAGGCGCGAATGGACGATGGTGTTCGCTGACGTCTCTGGTTTCACCAAGCTCTCCGAGCGGCTGGCTCGGACGGGCAAGGAGGGGGCCGAGCACCTCGTCGACGCGATCAATGCCTGCTTCTCCGCGCTCCTGGACGATGCGTATTGGCGCGGCGGGTCGCTGCTCAAGTTCGGCGGGGACGCGATGCTCCTGTGGTTCGAGGGCGAGGAGCACGTGCTCCGGGCATGCTCGGCGGCCGCCGACATGCGGCGCACGCTCCGCGAGGTCGGCCGCATCCGGACGGGAGCGAGCGAGGTGGTACTGCGGATGTCGGTCGGGGTGCATACCGGCTCGTATGCCATGTTCCTGGCCGGCGACTCGCATTGGGAGCTTCTAATCGGCGGCCGGGCCGCCACGACCGTAGTCGCGATGGAGAGTCTCGCGTCGGCTGGGCAAATCCTGCTCAGCGAGGACACGGCTTCACTCATGCCGCGGGGGTGCCTGGGCGCCGATGTCGGCTCGGGCGTCCTGCTCGCGCGCTCCCCCGCGCCGCGCGAGTGGATCGACTCCGGCCGCGTCGCGCCGCCCTCCGCGGAGGCGATGGCGCGGACGCTCTCGACGGCCGTGCGCGCGCACGTGCTCGACGCCCGGGCGCGGGCCGAGCATCGGACCGCGTCGATCGCCTTCCTCCAGTTCCGGGAGCTCGACGAGCTGATCGAGCGGCAGGCGATCGGAGTGGCTGCCGAGCGCCTCGATCAGCTTGTGCGGATCGTCCAGGATGCCTGCGACCGCTACGAGGTGTGCTTCCTCGACTCAGACGTCTCCTCCGACGGGGGCAAGATCCGCCTGAGCGCCGGCGCTCCGCGGGTGGTGGGCGACGATGAGGAGCGCATGCTGCTGGCGCTGCGCCAGATCGTGGAGTCCGACCTGCCGCTACCGGTGCAGGCAGGAGTCAACCGGGG
>JBPYFQ010000019.1:0-2019 GCA_051985625.1 Solirubrobacteraceae bacterium | reverse complement strand
GAGGGTCTTGCTCGCCGGCCGCATGCTCATCCCTTCGTCATGCGAGGGCGGGAAATGGACGGCTGGCTGCGGGTCGACGAGGAAGGTGTTCGAACCAAGCGTGACCTTGCCCGATGGGTGAATGTCGGCGTCAGTTACGCCCGATCCCTTCCTCCGAAGAAGAAGTAGGGGGCAGCCTGGCCGCTACTTGCGTCCGGGGCTGAATGGACCAAGGTCCATGGCCGGCTGGCGACCCAGCGCCGCAGCTGCGACCAGCTCTCCGCAGAACGGTGACAGAAGCAGGCCATCGGCGCCGTAGCCAGTGGCCACGAACACGTTGTCGACTCCGGGCACGGGCCCGAGTATCGGGAGGCCGTCGACAGAACCGGGGCGGAGCCCGACCCGGACTTCGACGAACGTTGCGTCTGCGAGGCCGGGGGCGGCCCGCATGGTCCACGAGAGCAGCTCGCGCATCCCGGCCGCAGTGGGTCGGGCATCAAAGCCGGCGTCGGGCTCCACCGTCGCGCCCACCACTATGCGGCCGTTCGGCCACGGCACGAGGTAATGGCCCAGGATCGGCTGCGCGATGGGCCACTGGGATGTTTCGGCGTTCGGCAGCTGAAGGTGCACGATCTGACCGCGTACCGGCGCGACTCTGAGCGGGACATCAAGCGCATCGGCCCACTCCGCCGACCACGCCCCTCCGGCGATGACGACCGCGCCGCAGCGCACTTCCCCGGCCTCGGTTGTCACGCCTCGTATGCGGCGACCCTCCGGTGCCACGGGTGAAGCGGCCGCGGTGCGGCGGGTCAGGCCTCGCGCCGCGGCGGCCGCCGCCATCGCCGCACTGAAGCGCCGTCCGTCCACGCGCGCCGCGCCACGGTGGAACAGGGCTCGAGTCACGTCGCCCAGCACGGGGAACAGGGCCCGTGCCTGCGAGGGCGAGATCTCGGACAGCACGCTGTTGGCCGGGGCACTCCGGGCGTCGCGGCGGCCGAGAGCCAGCCTGGCTGCCCATTCGTATGCTTCCTGATCCCAATCGGCGAGCGCCAGTGTGAGCAGGCCGCAGCGGCTCCAGCCGTGCTCATGCCCGCCGGCTTCCAGCTCGGCGGCCAGTTGCGGATAGCGTTCGCCGCAGGCGAGAAGCAGGCGGAACCAGCGATCGTCCTCGTTCTTGGTCGTCTCAGGCGACAAGATCCCGGCGCCCGCGTCGGTTGCCCGTCCAGCGTCCTGACGGTCGATGAGCAAGGTACGGGCACCGGCCGCGATCAGCTCGTAGGCAACCGACAGTCCGGCCAGGCCGCCTCCGATGACTACTACGTCAAAAGCGTCTGCCACGACGTCAGTGTCGCGAGGACGGCTCGCTTCCGCTAACGGAATGCTCGCCCGGCCGCCAGGCGAGAACAACGGCGGACCATTCGTCGCACGTCCGCTGCTCCACCACCTCGAGAGGATGCATGGCCGCGGCGACGACTGAGCACTGCGTCGGTGCGATGCCGCTCACCGCGATCCACCCACGCGGCGCCACCAGCCGGCTGAGCTGCGTCGCCAGCTCGAGGAGGGCCGCCCTGCCGATGTTTGCCAGGACGACGTCAAAGACTCCGTCGATCTCGTGCAGCGGCGGCAGCCTGGTCTCCATCCGCGGCCCGAAGCCGTTCAAGGCGGCATTTCGGCGGGTCGCCTCGATGGCAGATCCTTGGACATCGACACCGACCGCGCTCGACGCGCCGAGCCGGAGCGCGCTCAGGGCGAGGACGCCGCTTCCACAGCCAACGTCGATGACTCGCTCGCCACCAACGATGCGCGCGGTCAGCACTTCAAGCAGCAGCCGAGTGGACGGGTGCTGACCGGAGCCGAACCCACCGTCAGGGTCGAGCTCGACCACATCGGAGAGGCCTCGCCGGTCGTGCTCAGACCAGGCGAAGCACAAGCTGAGCCGCTGGCCGATCGTGATGGGGCGAGTGTGGCGCATCCACGCTTCCAGGCGGGGCCCGGCTTGCGGTCGCAGGACGGCGACCTGGCCGTCGGCCCGAAGACGGG
>JBPYFQ010000018.1:0-82385 GCA_051985625.1 Solirubrobacteraceae bacterium | reverse complement strand
CGATGTGCTCGAACGTCGCCGGGTCGGCGTTGACGCCGGCCACGTGCATCCCCCCCTTGTGGGCGAACGCGTTGCGCCCCACGTACGGGGCGTCTGGGTCAGGGGTGAAGTTGAGCAGCTCGGCGATGTAGTGCGCGGTCGGTGTCAGCGCCTCCAGCTGGGCATCGGTCAGGCACTCGTAGCCGAGCTTGAGCTGGAGGTTGGGGATGATCGAGATCAGGTTGGCGTTGCCGCAGCGCTCGCCGTAGCCGTTGACGGTCCCCTGGACGTGGGTCGCCCCCTCCTGCACGGCGACAAGCGCGTTGGCCACACCGCAGCCGGCGTCGTCGTGGGTGTGGATCCCGATCCGCACGCCGCTGGGGCCTTCCCCGAGCGCCGCCACGACGTCCGCCATGGCCGCGCCCACCACATGGGGCAGCGTGCCGCCGTTCGTGTCGCAGCACACCACGGTCTCCGCCCCGGCCTCCACCGCGGTGCGCAGGCAGCGCAGCGCGTACTCCCGGTCGTCGCCGTAACCGTCGAAGAAGTGCTCGGCGTCGTAGATGACGCGCTTGCCGGCGCCGATCAGGAACCCGATCGACTCGGCGATCATCCGCAGGTTCTCCTCGCGGTCGACCTTGACCACCTTCTCCAGGTGCAGGGTCCACGTCTTGCCGACCAGCGTGCACACCGGCGCGAAGCTGTCGGCCAGGACCCGGAGCGCGGGATCGGCGTCGGCGGTCGTCCCGCGCCGGCGGGTCATGCCGAACGCGCAGATCTGGGCGTGGCCGAACGTCTCCCGGGCCAGGAGGTCGAACAGCTCGAGCTCCTTGGGGTTGGAGCTGGGGAACCCAGCCTCGATCAGGTCGACCCCGAGCTCGTCCAGGCGATGAGCGACCCGGAGCTTCTCGCCCGCCGACAGGGACATGCCCTCCCCCTGCATCCCGTCGCGCAGGGTGGTGTCGTACAGCTCGATGCGCCCGGACATCAGTGACCGGCCACTCCTACGTCGCGGCCCGGGAGGGCACCTCGACGACGTCAAGCCACTCGCTATAGCGCTCCGAGCGCCCGTGGAGCGCGTCGAAGTACACGCCCTGCACGGCCTCAGTAATCGGTCCCCGCCCACCCCCGCGGCTGCCGGAGCCGATGGAGTGGTCGTCGATCTCGCACACCGGCACCAGCTCGGCGGCGGTGCCGGACAGGAACACCTCGTCGGCCAGGTACAGCTCGGCCCGGGCCAGGTCACGCTCCACGATCTCGTACCCGAGGTCCTGGGCGATCGTGATGATCGACCTCCGGCTGATCCCGTCCAGGATGCCGGCCGTCTGGGGCGGAGTGAAGATCCGCCCGTCGCGGACGACGAAGATGTTCTCCCCGGTGCCCTCCGAGACGTTGCCGTGGGCGTCGAGCAGGATCGACTCCTGGTAGCCGGCCTTGGTGGCCTCGATCTTGGCCAGCACGCTGTTGAGGTACTGGCCGGAGGCCTTGGCATGCGGGATCAGCGCGTCCGAGGAGATCCGGCGCCAGCTGGCGACTTTGGCCCGCACGCCTTGGGCGGCGGCCTGCTCGCCCAGGTAGGCGCCCCACGGCCAGACCGCGATCGACACCGACACCTCGCAGTCGAGCGGGTTCAGGCCCATCTGGCCGTAGCCGCGGAAGACGATCGGCCGGATGTAGCACTCGTTCAGGCCGTTGGCGGCGATCAGCTCATGCGTGGCCGACCGCAGCTGCTCCAGCGTGTACGGGACCGGCATGTAGTAGAGCTTGGCCGACGCCAGGAGGCGGGCCAGGTGGTCCTGGTGGCGGAAGATCGCCGGGCCGCGTGATGTGGGGTAGGCGCGCTCGCCCTCGAACACGCTCGTTCCGTAGTGCAGGCCGTGTGTCAGTACGTGGATCTTGGCGTCCTCCCAGGCAACGAGTTCTCCGTTGTGCCAGATGAGGTCGACCTGTTCCACGACTGCTCCTTGTTGGACGGGCGGCGGGCGCCGCTATAGGTGTTGGAGGACTGCCTGGGTGGCCTGCGCCGTCGTGGCGTCTCCCCCCAGATCCGGCGTGCGCAGCCCGTCGGCGAGCGCGCCATCGACCGCCGATTCTACCGCCGCCGCCTCCTCCTCCATGGTGAATCCGTGCCGGAGCATCAGCGCGGCGGACAGGAACATGGCCAGGGGGTTGGCCGTTCCGGTGCCGGCGATGTCCGGGGCCGAGCCGTGCACCGGCTCAAACAAGCCCGGCCCGCCGTTGCCCAGCGAGGCGCTGGGCAGCATCCCCAGCGACCCGGTCAGCATGGCCGCCTCGTCGGACAGGATGTCGCCGAACATGTTGTCGGTGACGATCACCTCGAAGTGGCGGGGCGCGGCCACCAGCCGCATCGCGGCGTTGTCGACGAGCAGGTGCTCGAGCTCGATGTTGGGATATTCCCGCAGATGGAGGTCGCGGACGACCTCCCGCCACAGCCGGCTCGTCTCCAGCACGTTGGCCTTGTCGACGCTCGTCACCCGGGACTGCGCGGCGCCGAACGCCACCCGGGCGATCCGCTCGATCTCCTCCCGCGTGTACACACACGCATCCGAGGCGCTGTCGGCGGTCCGCGTCTTCTCGCCGAAGTAGATGCCGCCGGTCAGCTCGCGCACGATGAGCAGGTCGGTGCGCTCGATGATCTCCCGCCGCAGCGGACTGGCCTCGTACAGGGCGGGCAGCGGCCGGACCGGGCGGAGGTTGGCGAACAGGCCCAGGCCCTTGCGAATGCCGAACAGCCCGTGCTCCGGGCGGGGCTTGTCCGGGTCAGTGGTGTCCCACTTGGGGCCGCCGACCGCCGCCAGCAGAACGGCGTCGGCCGAGCGGCAGGCCTCGAGCGTCTCGTCGGTCAGCGCGGTGCCGTGGGCGTCGATCGACGCCCCGCCGAACGCGTGCTCTTCGAACTCGAAGCTGTCAGGGGCGACGGCGTCCAGCACCTGGACGGCCGGCGCGATCACCTCGGGGCCGATGCCGTCTCCGGGGAGGAGGATGACTCGTCTTCTTGCCATGATGGACCGGCACGGTACCCGATCTCGGGCTCGCGGCTCAGCGACGACGGCCACCAGTTCCACCGGCCGAGCAGGATCACCGTCGAGGGGACGAGCAGCGTCCGGACCAGGAAAGTGTCCATCAGGATGCCGATCGCCAGCCCGAAGCCGATCGCCCGCAGCTGGCTGCCCCCGGAGCCCCCGCCGCCGACGATCGCGAACACGGCGAACGTGCCGCCCAGGATCACGCCGGCCGAGGTCACGGTGGATCCGGTGCGGCCGATCGCCTTGACCACTGCCTCACGCAGGGGCAGATGGCGGGCCTCCTCCCGGATCCGGGTCATGACGAGGATGTTGTAGTCCTCCCCCAGGGCCAGCAGGAAGATGAACATCAGGAACGGCAGGATGAAGCTGATCCCGCCCTGGCCGCCGATGTCGATGAACGCGATCGTCGCCACTCCCAGCGCGGCCAGGTAGGAGATCGCCACGCTGGCGATCAGATACAGCGGCGCCACCAGACTGCGCAGCACGAGCGCCAGCAGCAGACCGATGGCCAGGATCGCCACCGGGACGACGACCTTGAGGTCGTGGTTGGCGGTGTGGTTGATGTCGTAGACGGCCGCGGCCTCGCCGGCCACGCCGTTGGCGCGGGCTCCGGAGGCGTGCGCCGCCGTGGCCACTACCGAGCGGATCTTCGGGGTCGCGTTCATGGCCGCGGTCGTGCTCTGGGCCCCAGCGGCCAGGGATGCCTCGAACTGGACGACGGTCCCGGCCGGCGAGACGAACGCCGCGGTGGCCCGGTAGGCGTCGTAGACGGCCGGCGGCAATCGAAGGCCGGCCGGCTTGGTCACCGGGAGGCGGTTCGGCGGCCCCAGGCGAGCATGCAGCTGTGCGTATTGGGCAGGGGTCAGCGAGGCCCCGGCCGGGTTCAGCGGTCCGGCGAGCTGGGTGAACTGGCCGGATCGCTGCAGCGAGGACTCGGCGGCGGCCAGCGACTGGGGATCGGTCCACACCGGCCGCGAATAGCCGAACACCAGGTTGGCCGGGTTTGCGCTGGCGTGCGGGAAGTGCGCGGTCAGGATCGCGCTGCCCGCCGCGGCATCCGAACCGGCGGGAGGGTTGACATCGCCGCCGAAACCACCTGCCCGGTAACCGAGCGCCCCGACGGCCAGGCCCAGGAAGAGGATCAGGCCGGCGATGAGCGTGACCGCGGGGCGCTGGACCAGGCGGGTGGCGATCCGCCCCCAGATGCCCTCGCGCTGAGTGCCCGGCACGATCTTGGCCGGCCAGAACGCGCGACGGCCGAGGATGGCCAACAGCGCCGGCAGCAGGGTGAGGCCGACGAGCAGCATGACCAGCATCCCGACGGCCAGCGGGAGGCCAAGGTCGTGGTAGAGGCCGAACGACGCCAGCAGGAGCGTCAGCAGGGCCAGGATGACGGTCCCGCCCGAGGCGGTGATGGATTCGCCGACGCGGACCAGGGCGCGGCGGACCGCCTCGTGGGGCTCGTGGCCGTCGCGCAGCTCCTCGCGCACGCGGAAGACCAGGAACAGTCCGTAGTCGGTGCCCGCGCCCAGCAGCAGGACGATGAGCAGGATCTGGGTGATGGAGGAGATCTGCACGCCGGCCTGGCCCAGCGCCCCGATCACCCGGAAGGAGATGAGCAG
This sequence comes from Solirubrobacteraceae bacterium, assembly GCA_051985625.1. Taxonomy (GTDB): domain Bacteria; phylum Actinomycetota; class Thermoleophilia; order Solirubrobacterales; family Solirubrobacteraceae; genus Palsa-465. The sequence continues at coordinate 77,737 of JBPYFQ010000018.1, read as the reverse complement.
GGCCAGCCCGCTGGGCAGCAACGTCACCAGCGCCGCCGGCACCGACCGGAAGACGATCAGCAGGAGGACGATGATGAACAGGAACGAGAACGTCTGAACCTGGTTGCCGGACTTGTTTGAGCTCTGCTGGTTGGCCACGGTGGTGGCGACCTGGCCGGCCAGGTGCAGCTGGAGCCCGGGCGGCGGGTTGGCCGCGGTGAGCGTCGACTGGAGGGCTTCGACGATCGTCTTGCCCTTGGTCACGTCCTGGGCACTGAGCCGGGCCAGAACGTTGAATTGCGCCGCCTGCCCGTCCGGCGACAGGGTGACGGCCCGCACCGACTTGATGTAGCTGAGCTGGCCGGCCTTCTGCGAGACGCGCTCGAGGGTCGCCAGGTCAGCGCTCGTCAGCCGGCCCTGGCGGGCGGCGACGATCGTGATCGGGCTGAGGTTGCTCTGCGCGTTGCCCCCGGTCAGCGGCGCGGCCAGGTCGGCCGCCCGGCTGCTCGGCTCGCTGGCGCTGAGGAAGGCGCTGTTGTTGTCGTTGACCTCGCTGGCCAGCGAGGGCCATGCCGCCGAGGTGATGACCGCTACCGCCAGCCAGAACACGACGATCGCCCACCGGAAGCGGACGACGAACCGCGCCAGCGCCTCGTAGGCGCCGTTGACCGAAATAGATCTGCTCACCCTGTCTCCTGAGGTTCGAGTCGTCCCAGATTCGCCCCCCGGTCGCACAGCAGGGTACGGGCTCCGGCGAGCCATGAACACGTCCCCGAGGGGGAACCCGGCCTCCCCCGCTCGGGGGAGGCTGGACTAGGCGCGCCGGGCGGTCATGTTGAGCCGCACGTACTGGAGCACGAGCGGATCGGGGAACCGGGCCAGCACGGCGTCGAGGAATTCGTCCTGGCGCTCCTTCGGGAGCGGGTCGAGGTGGCGCACGAGGCACACCGTCCCGACGAAGGTCCGGGCGTCCTCGAGCGGCGTCGGCTTGTCCTCCAGCCAGGTCTGCACGTCGACAAAGCCCGCCTGGGCCAGACGCGCGGCCGTCTCCGCGGCGCCGGCGTAGTTCCACGGGCGCCGCCAGTCGGTGAAGTACTCGGCGAACGGCGGGCTGAACGCCACCTCGTCGGCTACCCGCCGGAACTCGTCGATGTTGCCCTGCCCCCCGCACTGGGCGACGAGCCGCGCCCCCGGCTTCATGTTCCGGTGCAGAGCGGCGAACAGGGCGTCGTGATCGGCGATCCAGTGAAACGTGGCGTTGGAGAAGACGACGTCGACCGGCTCCGGCAGCGCCAGGTCCACCAGGTCCTGGCAGAGCGCGGTGGCGCGGTCGCCGAGCGCCTCCCGGGTGTGGCGGACCATGGAGGGCGCCGCGTCGACGGCGTAGACGACGCCGCGCGGCACCCGCCGCGCCAGCTCCAGCGTGATCTTCCCGGAGCCGCAGCCGGCGTCGAGCACCACTTCGTCGCCGCTCAGCTGCAGGCGATCCAGCTGTTCGGCGGCCCAGCGCTGCTGCGGGGCGGAGATGCGGTCGTAGGTCGCTGCGTCCCAATCCCGGGTGGTCATGATCCGTCCTCCCTGAATCCGGCCATGACGGCGAACCGCCAGTGCTTGTACACGCAGTCGACCGGCGCGAATCCCGCCTCGCGCAGCCAGCGCAGCTGGGGCTCGACGTCGATGCACCGGTCGTGGCGGCGCATCCGCTCCCGGGTGTCCGCCAGTTCCTGCTCGGTGGCGCCCAGGGCGCGGCATTCCGCCTCCCAGCGCGCCTCGTAGACCTCGGTCAGCTCCGGGGTCGGCGCGGTCACCTGCTCGGCGTTGACGAACACTCCGCCCGGGCGCAGCACCTCCACGACCCGGGCGAACAGCCCCCGCTTGTCGGCGTGCTCCAGGTGATGGATCGCCAGCGCCGAGACGACGGCGTCGAACGGACCGGCCGGGAGCGCGTCGGCCATGTCGGCGACATGCTCGCCGCCGACGGCCGCGCCGAGTCGCCGGCGGGCTTCGGCCAGCATTGACTCGGAGCCGTCCAGCAAGTCGATCGACACGCTGGGGAACGCCGCCACCACCTCGGCGCTGAGCAGCCCGGTCCCGGCGCCGAGGTCGAGCACGCGGCGGATCCCGCCGTCGCCGACCAGCCCGAGCACGTCGACGGCGGCGCCGTAGAACGCGTCGTAGACCGGGACGAGCCGCCGGCGCTGGGCGGTGTACTCGCCGGCGTAGGCCGAGAAGGCCTCGGCGGCGGCCGGCTCGCTCATAGGGCGCTGGTCACCGGCCCGGAGCGCTCCCGCTCGCTCTCATAGGCGGTGATGGCGTCGTCCTGCTCCAGCGTCAGCGCGATGTCGTCCAGCCCGTTGAGGAGGCGGTGCTTGATCTCGGGGTCGATCTCGAACCGGGCGCCGCCCCCGGGCCAGCGCACCTCCTGGGCGGCCAGGTCGACCTGGCCCTCCCCGGCCTCGGCGATCGCTCGGCACTCCTCGCTGGTCAGCTGGATGGGCAGCAGGCCGATCTTCGTGCAGTTGGAGCGGAAGATGTCGGCGAAGCTGGACGCGATGACGGCCTGAAAGCCGTAGTCCTCCAGCGCCCAGGGCGCGTGCTCGCGGCTGGAGCCGCAGCCGAAGTTGCGTCCGGTGACCAGGATCGGGTTCGCCGGCAGGTCCCAGCCGGGCTCCTGGGCCCAGTCGTAGAACAGGTACTGGCCGAAGCCGGTGCGCTCGACGCGCTTGAGGAACTGCTTGGGGATGATCTGGTCGGTGTCGACATCGTCCCGGTTCAGGACGCTGACCCGGCCGGTGATGGTCTCGATCGCCTTCATGCCTTGACGGCCTCCCACTCGCGGATGTCGACGAAGTGTCCTTCGATGGCCGCGGCCGCCGCCATCTGCGGCGAGACGAGGTGCGACCGGGCGCCGCGGCCCTGACGGCCCTCGAAGTTGCGGTTCGAGGTCGACGCCACTCGCTCGCCGGGCGCCGCGATGTCCGGGTTCATGCCCAGGCACATCGAACAGCCCGCGCCGCGCCAGTCGAACCCGGCCTCGCGAAAGATGTCGTCTAGGCCCTCGCGCTCGGCCTGGATCTTGACCTGCTGGGAACCGGGCACCACCATCGCGTAGACCGAGTCGGCGACCCGGCGCCCCTGGACCACCTCGGCCGCGGCCCGGAGATCGCCGATCCGGGAGTTCGTGCACGAGCCGATGAACACGCGGTCCAGCTTGATCTCGGAGATCGGCGTGCCCGCCTCCAGGCCCATGTAGTGCAGCGCGCGCTCGTCGCCGTCGTCCTGCGGGTCGGGCACCGCGGCGCTGACGCCGACGACCATCTCCGGGTTGGTGCCCCAGGTGACCATCGGGCTGATCGCCGACGCGTCGACGATGACCTCCTTGTCGAACGCCGCGCCCTCGTCGGTGCGCAGGTCACGCCAGGCGGCGGGGACCTCCGCCGGCGCTCCCGGGCGGCCGATGACGTAGTCGAATGTCGTCTGGTCCGGGGCGATCATGCCGGCGCGCCCGCCGCCCTCGATCGTCATGTTGCAGACGGTCATCCGCCCCTCCATCGACAGCGCCTCGATCGCCGGGCCGGCGTACTCGACCACGTGGCCGACGGCGCCGTCGACCCCCATCTGGCCGATGGTGGCCAGGATCAGGTCCTTGGCGGTCACGCCGAAGCCGAGGTCGCCCTCGTAGCGGATCCGCATCGACCTGGGCTTGGACTGGACCAGGCACTGGGTGGCGAGGACGTGCTCCACCTCGCTGGTGCCGATGCCGAACGCCAGGGCGCCGAACGCGCCGTGGGTGGCGGTGTGCGAGTCGCCGCAGACGATGGTCATGCCGGGCTGGGTCACCCCCAACTCCGGGCCGATCACGTGGACGATGCCCTGGTGGGCTGAGCCGAGCGAGTACACCGGGATGCCGAACTCCTCGCAGTTGCGCTCGAGCGTCTCCACCTGGACCCGGGACAGCTCGTCCTTGATCCGGGCGGCGACCGGCGTGCCGTCGGTGGGGACGTTGTGGTCGGCGGTGGCCAGCGTGCGATCCGGCCGGCGGACCCGGCGACCGGCCAGGCGCAGGCCGTCGAACGCCTGCGGGCTGGTCACCTCGTGGACGAGGTGCAGGTCGATATAGAGGAGGCCGGGCGCGACCTCGTGGGCGGCCCAGATCTTGTCGAACAGGCTGGTGGGCATCGGTGGCGTCTAGCTCCTCCTGAGGCCGGCGCTGACGACCGCCAGCAGCACCGCCTCCTCGGTTCCGGGGTTCTCGAAGTGATGGGGCAGGTCGGCGTCGAACGTCACGCAGTCGCCGGCGTTCAGCCCGTGACGGGCGCCGTCGCAGTGCAGCACCACCGTACCGGCCTGGACGAGCGCCGTCTCCCGGCTGCCCGGCTCGTGCATCGGCGGGTCGCCCGGCCCTCCGGTCACGGCACCCGGGGCCAGCGTGTGGCGGGACAGCTCGGCCCGCTGGCCGGGGAGCGGCGGGGTCAGGATCTGATACGCGTGCCCGGACGCGCCGGCCGGCCCGGTCCGCCGTTCCGCCTCGCGGACGACGGTCACCGAGCCGCCCTCGTCCAGCCGCAACAGCTGCGACAGCCGCAGGTCCAGCCCGTGGGCGATGCGCTGGGCCACCTGGAGCGTCGGCGAGGTCTCCCCCCGCTCCACCTGCGACAGCATCGGGGCGCTGACCCCCGAGCGCACCGCCAGGTCCCGCAGCGACAGGTCCATCGCCTCGCGCAGCGCGCGGATGCGGGCGCCCAGGCTCTCCGTTGAGGTGACGGCTTCCGGCTCGGTCAGCGCCATTACGTGCGTACGTTATCACGTACATCTGACTGCCGAGGGTCCACGACTCGGACCGGACCGGACCGGACCGGACCGGGACAAACTTCCCCCGCACCGCTCCGGCGCCAAAGGCGAGGGAGAAATGTCCCTCCAAGCGGGCACAACTTCCCCCGCGTCCACCCACTCGCCCACGCGGGGGATATTTGTCCCAGTCCGATCTTGTGTGCCGGAGGTGCAGACGCTCCCGCTCCTCGTTCCCCGCCGTTGACGTGCGCACCGCTGGCCACCAGCGCTCCGGCCAAAGGCCGTGGCTAGCCTCAACGACCGATGCGATCTCGCCCCGATGTCCTGGTGCTCGGAGGCGGCGGCGTCCTCGGCGAGGCCTGGATGATGGGTGTCCTGGCCGGAATCGAGGACGGCACCGGCCTTGACCTGCGCGCCTGCGAGTCGTTCGTCGGCACGTCGGCGGGCGCGATCGTGGCCGCCCACCTGGTGGCCGGCAACGCGCCGAGGCGACCCTCCTCGGTCAGCACCGAGCTCGAGGTCGGCAACAACGCCCCGTCACGTGGGCTGGCGGTGGCCGCCGCAGCCGCGGCGCGCCGGGCCGGCCAGACCGCGCTGTCGGCCGGCGCCACGTTCGCGCCGCTGGCGCTCGGGATCGCCGCCCCCGGGGGCGCGCTGGTCCGGGCCGTGCTCCTCCGTGGCCTCCCCCGCCCCCCCGTCACGCTCAACGCCCTGCGCGCCCAGCTGGAGCGCTCCGGCGCCAGCTTCGATGGGCGCCTGCGTGTCACGGCGGTCGACCGGGGCTCGGGGCGGCGAGTGGTGTTCGGCAGCCCTGGCGCCCCGGCGGCCAGTGTCGCCGAGGCGGTCGAGGCGTCGTGCACGGTCCCCTGGCTGTTCGCGCCGGTCAAGATCGGCGAGCGCGAATACGTCGACGGCGGCGTCTGGAGCCCCACCAACCTCGACGTCGCCCCGGCCGGCCGCGACACCCACGTGCTGTGCCTCAACCCGACCGCCAGCCTGGCCACGCGCCACACGATGCTGACGGTGATGCGCAACGTGGCCCGCTCGGCGGTCACCGTCGAGGCGCTGGCCCTGCGGCGGCGGGGCGCCCGGGTGCGCACGGTCGCCCCCAACTCCGAGTGCGCCGCGGCCATGGGCTCCAACTTCATGGACGAGGAGCCGCGCAGCCGGGTCCTGTCGGCCGGCTACCGGCAGGGCCTGCTGGTGGCTGCCGACAACGGCCGCTGGTAGCACGCGGCGCGTTGGCCTGACCGGGCGGGATGCGACCGGAGCCCGGCTAAGGGGACGCGCCCCGATGGGCTTCGGCCATCAGGAGGTTGGGCTGCACCAGCGGATACAAGCTGACGTCGAAACCGCTCAACAGCCGTCGCACGGTCGCCTCGTCACCGTGGTCGAGATGGATCTCAGCTTCGATGGCGGAGACCTTGTCCAGCGGAGACGAGGCGAGGACGTCGAACTCTGCCCCCTCGATATCCATCTTCAAGAGGTCGATGTGGTCCACGCCGACATCCTTCATGAGCGTTTGCAGGGTGCTGGCGTGCACCTCGCTCGTCGTGTCGTCGGGATGCGTCCTGGTCAGCGACGAGCTGATGCTGTTCTGACTGCTGGAGAAGAACGTGGCCGTCCCGTCCTGAGCGGAGACGGCGCGGTTCAGCGTGATGACGTTGGACAGGGTCCGCACATTGCGGACCAGGCGCGAATACGTGCGCGGATCGGCTTCGACGGCGACGATCCGAGCGCGGGGATGCCGACGGGCGAAGAACAGCGTGGCGAAGCCGATGTTGGCGCCAAGGTCGAAGATCACCTCCGGATCGCCCCAGGACCTGTACTCGTCATGAAGCAGGACGCTGTGCATGACGGCAAACTCGGCCTTGTCGGCGGAAACGACGACCTCATGGCCCTCGGGAGCGAGGCGTACGACCAAGGGGCGCAGCCGAATCCCCAGGCTGTCGGCGATCACGACGGCCGCGTGATAGAGCCCTAACTTCGCCGAGTCTCTGCGCCGGTACCCCAGCGTCCCCGAGATGTACGCCAACCGCACCCAGTTCAGGCGCGAACGCTTGAGCATGCGCTCGAACCGACCGCGGTCGCCCTCTACCCGCACGTCTGCCCCCTCTCCTAGCAATGATGCTGAAGCGGGAGAATATCCGATCGCCCGATCCGTGTCATGGGAGCATCGGCTGCGCGCAGCAGCGCGGAAGCCTCAACGCTACGGAGCCCGTACCACCTCCGGCACCTCCTTGCTCTCGGCCTCCTGCTCGGCCAGGACGCCCAGCCGCCGCACCGCGTTGGACAGCGCGCGCACGTAGGCCCGCGCCCCGGCGTCCAGGATGTCGGTGGAGACGCCCTGACCGGCGCCGGTCACGCCGCCCACCTCCAGCACGACCGAGGTCTCGCCGAGTGCGTCCTGCCCGCCGGTCACGGCATCGACCCGGAACTCGCGCAGCCGGGCGTCGACGCGCGTGGCGGCGTTGATGGCATGGAAGATGGCGTCGACCGGGCCGTCGCCGGTAAACGAGCCGACCAGCTCCTCCCCGTCCGGGCCGCGGACGCCGACCGTGGCGTGCGGCGGGCGCCGGGTGGAGGCCTCGACGTCGAACCACTCCAGCGTGTACCCGGCCACCTCCTGGCGCAGTTCGTCGGTGACCAGCGCCTCGAGGTCCATCGCCGTCACCTGCTTCTTCTTGTCGGCGATCTCCTTGAACCGCGCGAACGCCATGTTCAGCGCCTGCCCGGAGATCTCAAAGCCCAGCTCCGACAGCGCCTGGGCCAGCGCGTGGCGCCCGGAGTGCTTGCCGAGCACGATCGCGTTGGCATCGAGGCCGACGGTGGTGGCGTCCATGATCTCGTAGGTGCTGCGCTCCTTGAGCACGCCGTCCTGGTGGATGCCGGACTCGTGCGCGAACGCGTTGCGGCCGACGATCGCCTTGTTGGGCTGGACCGGGTAGCCGGTCAGGCGCGAGACCATCCGCGACGTCCGCGCGATCTCCCGCGTCACCGCCTCGGTGTACAGGCCGACGTCGGCCTGGCGGGTGTGCAGGAGCATGATGATCTCCTCCAGCGAGGCGTTCCCGGCCCGCTCGCCGATGCCGTTGACCGCGCACTCCACCTGGCGCGCGCCGGCCTGCAGCCCGGCGAATGAGTTGGCCACGGCCAGCCCCAGATCGTCGTGGCAGTGGACCGATAGCACGACGTTGCGCAGATCGGGCACCAGCTCGTAGAGCCGGCCCAGGAACGCCGTGTACTCGTGGGGCATCGTGTAGCCGACGGTGTCCGGGATGTTGATCGTCGTCGCGCCCTCGTCGATGGCGATCTGGCACACCTCGGCCGTGAACTCCAGGTCGGCCCGGGTGGCGTCCATCGGCGAGAACTCGACGTCCTCGACGTACTGCCGGGCGTGGGTGACGGCGGCCCGGGCCTGGCCCTTGACGTCCTCCCGCGTCGTCCGCAGCTGATGCTGGATGTGGATGTCCGACGTGGAGATGAACGTGTGAATCCGCGGCCGCGCGGCGTCGCGCACCGCGTTGTAGGCGGCATCGACGTCGGCCACGTGCGTGCGGGCCAGGCCGGCGATCACCGGGCCCTCGACGCTCCGGGCGATCGTCTGGACGGCCTCGAAGTCGCCCGGCGAGGTGATCGGAAAGCCGGCCTCGATCACGTCGACGCCCAGCCGCGCCAGCTGCTGGGCGATCTCCAGCTTCTCCTGCGTGTTGAGCGAGATCCCCGGCGACTGCTCGCCGTCGCGCAGCGTCGTGTCGAAGATCAGTACTCGGTTGGGATCCTCAGGCGGTGTCATGCCACTCTCACTTCCTAGGTTCGAACTCTCGCTTCTTCTCTGGTGTTGATCTCGCGGCTACGTGCGGCCGCCCACGCGCTATTCCCCCTTGCGGGGGAGGAGAAGAAGTCGGAGGTCGAAGCGCAGCGACATTCAGGCGCAAGCGTATCAGCGCCTCCGCCCCGATATCTACAGCGCCACCGTCTCCCCGGCCACGAACCCGTCGGAGGAGACGATCTCCTCCACCACCTCGCTGGGCACCGGCGACGACGTCGTGATCGCCATCGCGGCCAGGCGGCCGTCGCCGGCGGCGTTCTCGTCCGGCTGGCGGCCCACTGCGGCGGAGACGATGTTGACCCCGTGCCGGCCGAAGGCGGTGCCAACCCGCCCCAGCATGCCCGGCACGTCCCGGTAGCGGAACAGCGTGATGTGCTCCTCCAACTGAACGTCGAAGCGCTGGCCCCAAGCCTCGATCAGGTGGGGCCGGTTGCGGCGGCCGATCAGCGTCCCCGCCACCCGCACGGTCCCGCTGCCGGTGCTGACCTGCACGCGGACCAGGTCCGTGTAGTCGCGGGCGCTGGTCTGCTTGCGCTCCACGGTCCGGATCCCGCGCTCTTCAGCCACGGCCGGGGCGTTGACCGCGTTGACCTCCTCCTCGGTGTGGCCGGCCAGGACGCCGAGCACCACCTGGATGGAGAGCAGCCGCGTGTCGCGCTCGGCCAGTCGGCCGAAGAAGTCGGTCTCGACCTGGTCGACGGATCCGCCCTCGGCCACCGCCAGGGTGACGGCGATCCGCCCCAGCGACTCGCAGAGCGGGATGTACGGGCCGAGGACCTCCAGATCCTCGGCCGGCACGGCCGGGACGTTGACCGCGCTGGTCACCACGCCGCCGGCCAGCGCGGCGACGACCTGCTCGGCCGCCTGGTAGCCGGCCCGGTCAGTCGCCTCGGCGGTCGAGGCGCCCAGGTGCGGAGTGACGATCACGTTGGGGTAGCCGAACAGCGGATGATCGGTGATCGGCTCGGACCGGAACACGTCCAGCGCCGCGCCGCCCACCTTGCCGGAGTCCAGCGCCGCCTTGAGGTCCTCGTCGACGACGAGCGGGCCGCGGGCCACGTTGAGCACCCGCACCCCGTCGCGGCACTTGGCCAGCACCCCGGCGTTGAGCCAGCCCTCGGTGTCCCTCGTCTTGGGCAGGTGCAGGGTGAGGAAGTCGGCGCCGGCGTAGACGTCGTCGGGGGAGTCGGCCTGCTCCACCCCCAGCTCCCGGTAGCGGTCGGCGCCGACGTACGGGTCGTACGCGATCACGTGCATGTTGAACCCGCGGGCCCGCTGGGCGACCAGCTGCCCGATCCGGCCGAAGCCGAGGATGCCGAGCGTCTTCTCGTACAGCTCGACGCCGGAGAACTTCGACCGCTCCCACTTGCCGCTGGTCAGCGAGGCGTGGGCCTGGGGCACGTTGCGGGCCAACGCGAGCAGAAGCGCCATGGTGTGCTCGGCGGCGGTGATGACGTTCGACTCCGGGGCGTTGGCGACGACGATGCCGCGCTTGGTCGCCTCGGGCACGTCGACGTTGTCGACTCCCACCCCGGCGCGGCCGACCGCGCGCAGCCGCGTCGCCTTGGCCAGCAGGTCGCCGTCCAGCCGGGTGGCCGATCGGATCAGGATGCCGTCGTAGTCGCCGATCCGCTGCTCCAGCTCGGACCGCTCCCACCCGACGCCGAGGTCGACGTCGAAGTGCTCCCGGAGCAGATCGACCCCGGAGTCGCCGATCTTCTCGGCCACCAGGACGCGCGTCCGCGCAGTTCCGCCGTTCGTGTGCGCGCTCACGCGCACCTCCTCTCGCCATCCGGGCTCGTCATTACGGAGGGCGCGTGAGTCATCCGGCTGACCGCTCCAGGACCCAGTCGATGCACCCGGTGAGCGCCTGCACGTCGGCCGGGTCGGTGGCCGGGAACATGGCAACCCGCAACTGGTTGCGGCCCAGCTTGCGGTAGGGCTCGACGTCGACGATCCCGTTGGCGCGCAGCGTGGCCGCCAGCCCGGCGGCGTCGACCTCGTCGTCGAAGTCGATGGTCCCGACCACGAGCGAGCGCTTGGCCGGGTCGGCCACGAACGGCGTGGCGTGCGCGTGGCGCTCGGCCCAGTCGTAGAGGTGCGCGCTGGAGGCGGTCGTCCGCGCCACCATCGCGTCGAGGCCGCCCTGCTCCAGCATCCAGTCCAACTGGTCGGCCAGCAGCAGCAGGCTGACGATGGCCGGCGTGTTGTACGTCTGGTCCTTGAGCGAGTTCTCACGCGCGATCGGGAGCGACAGGAAGTCCGGGACCCACCGGCCGTCGCCGGACCGCTCCACCTCGTCAAGGCGCTGCAGGCCGGCCGGGCTCAGCGCCGCCAGCCACAGGCCGCCGTCGGAGGCGAAGCCCTTCTGGGGGGCGAAGTAGTAGGCGTCGGCCTGCCCGGCGTCGACCGGCAGGCCGCCCGCGCCGGAGGTGGCGTCGATCAGCACCAGCGCGTCCCCGGTCCCGGCTGGACGGGTCACGGGGACCATGACACCGGTCGATGTCTCGTTGTGGGCCCATGTGACGACGTCGACATCATCCGCTGTCACGTCCGCCGGATCCGGGGCGTCGCCGGGCTCGGCCTCGATGACGTGCGGCTTGCGCAGGAACGGCGCGCCCCGCGTGCACGCGGCGAACTTCGACGAGAACTCCCCGTAGGTCAGGTGGAGCGCCCGCTCCCGGACCAGGCAGCAGGTGGCCGCGTCCCAGAACGCCGTCGTGCCTCCGTTGCCCAGGATCACCTCGTAGCCGTCGGGCAGCGAGAACAGCTCGGCGATGCCGGCGCGGATCCGGCCGACCACCGCCTTGACCGGCTTCTGGCGATGCGAGGTGCCGATGATGGCGGCACCCGGGCCGGTCGCGTAGTCCAGCTGGGCTCGGCGCACGCGGGACGGCCCGGATCCGAAGCGGCCGTCGGCGGGCTTGAGCTGGTCTGGGATCTTGAGGTCAGTCGAGGTCTGGGCCATGTGCCCTCCGGGGAGCAGGTTTGACATGCCCAGGCGCGCGGCGAGAGTGGGCCGTCGCTTCCCGGTGGTTAATCCCACCTTCTCGCGCCAGTCACGACGGCTCGGGTCCGATTCTAACCAGCGCTACTCCTCAAAGGCGGTGTCGATCCAGTCCATGTGCTCGCGCAGCTCCTTGCCGACGATCTCCACCTGGTGTCCGGCCTGCTCGTCGCGCATGCGCTTGAAGTTCTCCTGCCCGGCGCGGTTCTCGGCGATCCACTCGCGGGCGAAGTCGCCGGACTGGATGTCCTTGAGCACCTGCTGCATGGCCGCCCGGGACTCCGGGCCGATGATCCGGCTGCCGCGGGTCATGTCCCCGTACTCGGCCGTGTTGGAGATCGAGTACCGCATGCCGGAGATCCCCTTCTCGTACATCAGGTCGACGATCAGCTTGAGCTCGTGCAGGACCTCGAAGTAGGCCAGCCGCGGGTCGTAGCCGGCGTCGGTTAGGGTCTCGTAGCCGGCGCGCACCAGCTCGGTCACGCCGCCGCACAGGACGGCCTGCTCGCCGAACAGGTCGGTCTCCGTCTCGTCTTTGAACGTGGTCTCGATCACGCCGCCGCGGGTCCCGCCGATGCCCTTGGCATAGGCGAGCGCGAGTCCCAGCGCGTCGCCGCTGGCGTCCTGCTGCACCGCCACCAGGCATGGGACGCCGGACCCCTCCAGGTACTGCCGGCGCACCAAGTGCCCCGGGCCCTTGGGGGCGACGAGCGCCACGTCGACATCGGGCGGGGGCACGATCTGCTCGTAGTGGATCGAGAACCCGTGGCCGAACAGGAGCATGTTGCCGGAGGCGATGCCGTCCTTGAGGCCGCCGTCCCAGATCTGGCCGTGGAGCTCGTCGGGGGCGAGCAGCATGACGATGTCGCCCTCGGAGGCGGCGTCGGCCGGCTCTGACACCCGCAGGCCGTGTGCCTCGGCCTTCGGCACGCTGGCCGAGCCGGAACGCAGGCCGACCACGACGTCGACGCCGGAGTCCTTGAGGTTGAGCGCGTGGGCGTGACCCTGGGAGCCGTACCCGATGATGGCGACGGTCTTGCCGTCGAGCTTGTGGAGATCAGCGTCGTCGTCGTAGAACATAGGGCCCGCAGGCTACATGGCCCAATCAGCGGGCGGCAGCGCGACGGCGCTGGGGACGGCGGGGCGGGTCCGGGCGAGGCCGCGCAGCGACCTCGCCCGTGGTGGGCGAGGCCGGAGAGCGACCCCGCCCGCCAAGGACCCGAGACGATCAGCCGCCGCCGAACTGCGACTGGAGCGACATCACGTCCTTCACGTACTGCTGCGTGGACGGAAGGATCCCGTGGGCCTGGATCGAGGGCAGGCCCTGGTAGTACGCCGCGGCGGTCATCGCCGCGTTGCCGCCCGTCTGGTTGAGCAGCGAGTGCAGCAGCAGCGTGCCGGCCCGGACATTGTCGGACGCCGACGCCGGCTGCAGGGGCGGCGGCCCGGCCAGGTTCTGGCCGATGTAGTGCCAGGTGCCGGGCTCGATCTGCATGACGCCGACGGCGCCGGTGGGCGAGACCTCGCTGTTGTTGAAGCCGCTCTCCTGATAGCCGATGGCCTCGGCCAGGGACGGCGGGACGCCCTCCATCGACGCGATCGAGCCGACCTCCGATGGGCTGACGAACTCTGACGTGGGCTGAGCGCCGGACGAGCTCGGGCTGCTGGACGACTGGCTGGTGGGTGACGTGGAGACGTATTCGGTGGACGAGGTCGAGCCGCTCGCCGACGACGAGCCGCCGGCGCCGCTGAGCGTGGAACCGGCCAAGAGGATCCCGTTCGGGTTCAGGCCGTTGGCCGCCGCGAGCTGATCGACGCTGACGCCGGCCCGGGCGGCGATGGCCGAGAGCGTGTCGCCGGGCTGGACGACGTAGCCGCCCGTCGAGCTGGCGGGCTGCTCGGTCGACGCGTAGGTGGTGGTACTCGACGGTGTGGACGAGTAGGTCGTCGCGGACGTCGTCCCGCCGCCCTGCGGCGGGATGGCCAGCGAGGAGCCGGCGATCAGCGACGAGTTGGGCGACAGGCCGTTGGCGGCCGCCAACTGGTCGACGGACAGGCCGTCGGTGGCCGCCACCGAGTACAGAGACTCCCCGGGAGCGACGACATGCATGAATGAGGCCGAGGCGGTGGCGGGGACGAACAGGGCCACCGCGACGACAGAGATAAGAAGCAATTTCCAGGTACGCATGGCCGGACAGTGTTCACCGTCCTCACCGCTCTGAGAACCTGTGCATGCGGGGTTTCAGGGTGCAAGACGGCTCTCAGGCGATGGCACGTGCCACCAGCGTGCGTCCGGGCAGTGACACCGACCCGTCGGCCGCGGTGAACGGCTGGACGCCGATCGCGATTCGGGCAGCGATGTCCGCCTGCTCCTCGGCGCTCAGCCGGTTGTACGTCGCGCTGAACCCCGGCGACAGCTCAAACGTGTCGGCCACGAACTCGTCCACCGTCACGTACTTCCGGTCCAGCTCGACCGCCTCCACCGACACGTCGGTGAAGCCGGCGTCGTACAGCAGCTCGGAGAGCCTCCCGTCCCCGGCCAGCGCGAACATGCCCGGCCCATTCGGGTCCGGCGGCTCTGAGTGACCGAGCTCCACCATCACGCCGCCGGGCACCGTCGCCCACGGATTGCGGGCCGGCTCGTCCCAGACGGCCAGGGCGGCCCGGCCGCCCGAGGCCAGGACCCGCCGGATCTCCCGCGCGCCCGCCTCGGGGTCGACGGTCAGCATGATCCCCCACCGGCACAGCACCGCGTCGACGCTCGCCGTCGGCAGGTCGATCCACTCCAGCTCCAGCTGCCGGAACTCGACGTTGTCGATCCCCTGCGCGCGCGCCCGCTGACGCGCCACGTCCAGCATCGCCTCGGCGCCGTCGCTGGAGATGAGGGTGGCCGGGCGAATCAGCTCGGCGGCCATCAGGCCGGTGTCGCCGGGGCCGGCGGCCAGCTCCAGCACCCGGTCGCCCGGCTGCAGGGCCAGGGCCTGGATCATCGCCTGCGAGACCGGCATCCCCCACTCGCGCACCCGCTCCGCCAGACGACCCCAGCCGCCGGCGGCGGTCTCCCACGATTCGCGGCTGGCGGCGCGCTGCTCCTCGGGGTCGAGCGAGGTCACGATGGCCAGCCTATCCGGCCGGGCGCTCCTCGGCTGCAGGTGTCAGGCGCCGGGTCAGCTCGCCGAACGCCTCTTCGATCTGGGCGCTCATCCGCTGCCCGAAGATCGCCAGCAGCGCCTCGGTGGCCACCGGCCGCAGTTCCTCGATGGTCTCGTCGATCTCCGCCCACCGTTCCGTCGGCATGCCGGCCCGCTGAAACGGCTCCCACACCTCGCCCATGAACAGCGCCACGAACGCGGCCGAGACCGAGTCGCAGTGCAGCTCGACCTGCTTGAACACCGACAGCGCGCCGTCGAGCGACACGCCCCGGGCGACGACCCGCTCGGCCACCGAGAGCAGCGACGGGCTGGGCACCCGGTAGCGCCCGTCGCCGATGGAGACGATCACGCCGAGGGTCTCGGCCCGCGCCAGCACCTCCGGCGCCTGCTCGGCCCCGACCCGGAACCGCTGCCCCAGCTCGGCGACCGTCAGGATCTCGGGCTCCTCGGCGTTCGGCGGCGTGGTCAGCGCGTGCCGGAAGCGGGCCAGCCGCTGCGCCGTCCCCTGGCCGTCGTCGAGCAGCCGCTTGATCCCGGCGAGGTTGAAGCCGTCCTCCTGGAGGTCGCGGATGAGCTTGAGCTGAGCCACGTGCTCGGACCCGTAGTAGCCGATCCGCTGGCGCACCTCCGGGGGGTCGAGCAGGCCCCGCGCCTGGTGGGCGCGGATGTTGCGGACCGTCATCCCGGTCTCGGCGGCCAGCTGCTCGATCGTCAGCTCTGCGATGGTCATCTGCTCGATCATACGACGGCGAACGATGTGACACCGGCTGATGTCACGTTTCAGGTCCGCGTTTCCTGCTTCGACGCGGCTCCGGGCAGGCCTGCCGAGGTCCACCCCCGCTCCTCGGCGTCAAACGGGACTGTGGGTCCCGTTTCTCGCCGAGGTCCTCCGGCGCCGGCGGCGCCGGCGCCGGCGTCAGACCAGCTCGCGCCGCAGCAGCTTGCCGGTCACGCCCCGCGGCACGCTGTCGACCATCTCGAAGCGCTTGGGCACCTTGAACGGCGCCAGCCGCCCGGCGCAGTGCTCGCGGAGCTCGTCGGTGCTGACCCCGGCGCCGTTCGCCGGCACGACGTGGGCGATGACTGCCTCCCCCCACTCGTCGTCCGGCCGGCCGAACACGGCGGCGTCGGCCACTCCCGGATGCTCCAGGAGCACGTCCTCCACCTCGGCCGGAGCCACGTTCTCGCCACCGGTGACGATCGTGTCGGCCTTGCGGCCGGCGATGACGAGCCGGCCGGACTCGTCGAGGCGGCCGAGGTCGCCGGTGTGCAGCCACCCGTCCGGCCCCACCGCGCCCGCCGACACGGTCCGGCCGCGCACCAGCACCTCGTCGTCGTCGCCGATCCGCACCTCGGTCCCCAGCAGCGGCACGCCGTCGGTGGCGATCTGCGAGCAGGCCTCGGTCATGCCGTACGAAGGGGCGACGGTCACGCCGGCCTCGGCGGCGCGGCGCAGCAGCGCCGGGGCGATCGGCCCGCCCCCCAGCAGGGCGCGGCGGAGCGCCGGGGGCTCGCGCAGCCCGGCGTCCAGCAGGCGAGCCAGCATCGTCGGCACCAGCGAGACGAGCGTCACGCGCTCGCCCGGGTCCATGAGCGCCGCCAGCGCCCGGTCGGTGTCGAACCGGTCGTGTAGGAGCACGGTGGTGCCGTAGATGGCCGACCGGATCTGGATCGACAGGCCGCCGACGTGGGCCAACGGCATCGGGCACAGCCACCGCTCGGCGGGATCGAGCCCCAGCGCCAGCGCCGACCCGATCGCGTTCCACAGCCAGTTGTCGTAGCTGAGCTCCACCGGCTTGGGCCCGGCCGTCGTCCCGGAGGTGAACATCAGCGTCGCGGTCGCGTCGGGGCCGACCGGGACGGACGCCGGCACCCACCCACCCGCCCCCCCGGACCTCGCCCCCGCGGCGTCCGGAAGCTGGGGTCCCGACCCCGGGGCAACCCCATCCGGGAGCTCGGACAGCACCACCGCCGCTCCCTGGGTGCGGTGCGCCCGCTCGGACTCGCGCAGGCGCAGGTCGATCGGCACGGCCACGGCGCCGATCAGCAGGCACCCGTGGAGCGCCACCACCAGCTGCTCGCTGGGCATCGCCAGGGCCACCCGGTCCCCCGGCCCCACGCCGCGGGCCACCAGCGCGCCGGCCACGCCCTGGGCCTGACGCAGCAGGTCGGCGTAGGTCAGCCGTGAGGATTCGGTGTGCAGCGCCGTGCGCTCACCGCGCAGGCGCGCCGCACGGGCGAGCCAGGCTTCCATTGGCCGGCCAGCCTACGGCGTGAAATCGAGCGTCGCCAGCCGGCGGGCGCCGGCGGGCGCCGGAGGCGGCTCGCTGGACCGCTCGGCCGGCCGGTCCCCGCGGCGTCGCGGCCGGCGGACCTTGAGCTCCTCGGCCACGAAGTACGAGCCGATGACGAGCGCGGCGGCGGCCACCTGGGCCACGATCGTCTGGACGTTGCCGAAGATCGAGAACCACAGGCTCATCCAGCCCGGGACGGCGATCCCCACCGGCGTGGTGCCGATCCAGCCGGCCTGCTGGAGCTCCTGGACGGACTCGCCGACCATGACCAGCAGCACGATGCCGAGCAGGACCCCGGTCGCCACGAGCATCCGCTTGTACGGGAGCCGGCGCTGGAGGCCGAACGTGAGCCAGCCGATCACGGCCACGAACGCCAGGCCGAGGACCACGCCCTCCAGCACGGTCACCGAGCCGTAGCGCAGGCGGAGGTTCTGCAGGAACAGCACGACCTCGAAGCCCTCGCGGTAGACCGAGGTGAAGCCGAGCAGGGCCAGCCCCAGCAACGTCCGCTGCGGGCTGACCGAGCCGGCGCCCCCCATCAGCTCCTTGCGCCGCCGGTTGTGGCTGGAGATCCATCCGGTCCAGTAGACCTTGTGGAAGAACCAGTTCATCACCACCAGCAGCACGGCGATCGCCAGCAGGCCGGTCGCCGCCTGGAGGTCGAGGCTGCCCCGGCCGACCGCGTCGGTGATCGCGATGGCCACGAACCAGGTGCCCACCGCCGCCGCCAGCGCGGTGACGCCGCCGGCCGCCAGCGGCCGTCGGTAGGCGCTGTTGCCGCCTCGCATGCTGGCGGTGAGGACGGCGAGGACCAGGATGCACTCCAGGCCCTCGCGGAGGACGAGGATGCCGCTGTCGACGACGACCGCCAGATGGCTCAGGTGCTGGCTGGGGTTGGTCGGGTCCGGCGTTCCGCCGCCGGCTCCGACCAGCTGCCAGACCAGGAACCCGGCGGCCGCGGCCGCCAGGGCGCACCAGGCGACCCGTTTGCGGGTGGCGACCGACATTAGGGGACCCTAACGAAGCTCACCGGTCCCATCTTAGGGCACCCTAACCCACGCCGCGCCGCGACCCTGCCATAGAGTCCTGGCCTTCGCACCTGACGGACAGGAGTTAATCAGTGACCACAGCGTGGCAAGCCGCCGGCGACTACACCGACATCCGCTACGAGGTGTCGACCGGCGAGGATGCCGGGATCGCCAAGATCACCATCGACCGGCCGGAGGTCCGCAACGCCTTCCGCCCGGAGACCGTGATCGAACTCTCCGACGCCTTCGAGCGCGCCCGGGAGGACCAGTCCGTCGGCGTCGTCATCCTGACCGGCGAGGGACCGGACGCGTTCTGCTCCGGCGGCGACCAGCGGGTGCGCGGCGGCCGGGGCGGGTACGTGACCGGCGCCGACCCGGCCGACGCAGGGGCGCAGACCGCCGTGGGCCGCTTCCACGTCACCGATCTGCACATCCAGATCCGGCGGATGCCCAAGCCGGTGGTGGCGATGGTGGCCGGCTACGCCGTCGGGGGCGGGCACGTGCTGCACGTCGTCTGCGACCTGACGATCGCCGCCGACAACGCGCGCTTCGGCCAGAGCGGCCCCAAGGTGGGGTCGTTCGACGGCGGGTTCGGCGCCAGCGTGCTGTCGCGACTGGTCGGCCCCAAGAAGGCCAAGGAGATCTGGTTCCTGTGCCGTCAGTACGACGCCCAGCAGGCGCTGGACATGGGCCTCATCAACGCGGTCGTCCCGCTCGATCGCCTCGAGGACGAGACCGTCCAGTGGTGCCGGGAGATGCTGGCCATGTCGCCGTTCGCGCTGCGGATGCTCAAGGCGAGCTTCAACGCCGACGAGGACGGCCTGGCCGGGATCCAGCAACTGGCCCACGACGCCAACCTCCTCTTCTACATGAGCGAGGAGGCCCAGGAGGGGCGCGATGCCTACCTGCAGAAGCGCCGCCCGGACTTCTCCAAGTTCCCCCGCCGGGCCTGACGTGTGCGCTACCGTGCCGAGCCGATGAGCGCACGCATCGAGTGCTCCATCCTGACGCCTGTCTTCAACGAGGAACGCCACATCGCTGCCAGCGTCGCCGCGATGCGGCGCCAGCAGTCCACGGGTGAGCTCGAGTTTGTGTTCGTCGATGGGCGCTCGTCGGACCGGACCCGCGAGATGATCGAGACGCTCGCGCGCGAGGACTCGCGGATCCGCCTGTTCGATAACCCGCGCCGCACCGTGTCCAGCGGCCTCAACGTCGCGCTGCGGCACGCGCGTGGTGAATGGGTGGCGCGCATGGACGCGCACACCGTCTATCCCGACGACTACCTCGCTCGGGGAATCGCCCGCCTCAACCAGGGCGGCACGCGGTGGGTGAGCGGGCCCCAGCGGCCGCGGGGGGACAGCACGGTGTCGAGAGCGGTCGCCATGGCCCTGGGCTCTCCCCTCGGTCGCGGCGGGTCGCGGAAATGGGGCGGCGATGCCACACGCACCGGCCCGGAGTTCGAACTCGACACGGGCGTGTTCGCCGGCGTGTGGCGCCGGGAGACGCTGCTCGAGTACGGCGGGTGGGACGAGCGCTGGCCCCAGAACGAGGATTCGGAGCTGGCTGCGCGCTTCATCGAACGGGGCGAGCGATTGATCTGCCTTCCGGAGATGTCGGCGGACTACGTTCCCCGGGGCACGCTCACGGGGCTGTGGCGCCAGTACCGGCGATACGGGCGCTACCGAACGAGGACCGCCGTCGTGCACCCCACCTCGATGCGGCGCTCACATCTGCTCGCTCCCGGTGTCGTGGTGACGCTCGGCCTGGCGTTGGCTGCGCCTCGGCGGCTGCGGCTCGCGGCTCGTGCCGGCGTGGGGGTCTGGACGCTGGCGCTGCTCGGCACGGGCGTACAGGCGCTGGCCGACGGCCAACCGGCGGCCGAGTCCGCGCTGATCCCGCTCGTCATCGCCACGATGCACCTCGGTCACGGCGTGGGCGGCCTCGAGGGGGTCGGGCGGTACGGCGTGCCGACCGGCGCCCTGGCGCACGTCGCCGGCCGCGGCGCCGAAGCTCGCACCGGGAGCGGCGCCGGCTCGGTTCATGCACCCTCGCTCACCGGCGAAGACGGCACGCCGGCGCCGGCAGACGAGCCTGGCCGAGCGGTGACGGCCGGCGGTCGGCCCGCCCGTTGAAGCAGCGCCAGTGACCGGGCTCTTGCGCATCTGGGTGATGGCCGCGCGGCCGCGGACCCTGCCGGCGGCGGTCGCCCCGGTGCTGGTGGGGACCGCCCTGGCCGCCTACGAGCACGTGTTCCATCCGCTCCGGTTCCTGGCCGCACTGCTCGGCGCCCTGTTCATCCAGGTCGGCACAAATTTGTCCAACGACTACTCCGACGCCCGGCGGGGCGCCGATGCCGAAGACCGCCTGGGTCCGGTCCGGGTGACCGCGGGCGGGCTGGTGCCGCCCCGCCAGGTGCTGATCGCCACGTACATCTCGTTCGGCCTGGCCGTGCTGTTCGGCATCTACCTGATCGTCGTGGCCGGATGGGTGCTGCTGGTCATCGGCGCCGCCTCGATCCTGGCCGGAGTCGCCTACACGGGCGGGCCGAAGCCGTACGGGTACGAGGGCCTCGGCGAGGTGTTCGTGTTCCTGTTCTTCGGCATCGTCGCGGTCACCGGCTCCTACTACGTCCAGACCACCCATCTCAACTGGGAGGCGTTCGCACTGGCCGTTCCCGTCGGGCTGCTGGCCTCGGGGATCCTGGTCGTCAACAACATCCGAGACATCGACTCCGACCGGCGTGCCGGCAAGCGGACGCTGGCGGTCCGGCTGGGCCGTCGCCGGACCCGGGTCATGTTCTCGGTCATCATCTACCTGGCCTTCCTGCTCACCCCGGTCACCTGGGTGTTCGGCCCCACCACCGCCTGGCTGCTCCTGCCCTGGCTGACGCTGCCGCTGGCCGCGTCGCTGGTGCGCGTCGTCCACAACCGCGTCGACGGCCCGTCCCTCAACGCCGCGCTGGCCCAGAGCGGCATGCTTCAGCTCACGTTCTGCATGCTGCTGTCCGCCGGGGTGCTGCTCAGCCGGTGAACCTGAGCACCCGCACCGTCACGACAGCGCTGCGGGCCCCGTTCGTGGCCGGCCACGGGACGGTCACCGACCGCGAGTTGGTGGTGGTGACCCTGGAGGCTGGCGACGGCCAGGTCGGCCACGGGGAGGCGGCGCCGCTCCCGTCCTACGACGGGGTGTCGGGCGCGGACGTGGTCGCCGCCCTCGGCGCTTGCCGGCCGGTCCTGGCCGACTACCGGGACGCCGCGCCGATCGCCGACGTCCTGGCCCGCTGCGGCGAGGTGACGGTGCTCTCCCAGGCGCTGGCGGCCATCGATCTGGCGCTCTGGGACCTGGCCGGCCGGCGGACGAGAGAGCCGGTGTGGCGCCTGCTCGGGGCGGGCGCCCCGGCCCCGGTCACCGTCAACGCCACCATCGCGGCCGCCGACCGGTCCGGCGCCGCCGAGGAGGCCGCCCAGGCCCGGGTCGACGGCTACACCGCCGTCAAGGTCAAGGTGGCGATCGGGGACGACGCCGGGCGGCTGGCGGCGGTGCGGGCGTTCGCCGGGCCGCAGATGACGATCCGGATCGATGCCAACGGCGCCTGGTCGCCGGACGAGGCGCCGGCCGCGCTGGAGGCGCTGGCGCCGGTGGGGATCGAGCTGTGCGAGGAGCCCGTCGCCGGGTTGGACGCGATCCGGGCCCTGCGGCCCGTCGCCGAGATCCCGCTGGCGCTCGACGAGTCGGCCGAGGACCCACAGGCGCTCGCCGCCCCGGCCGCCGCCGACCTGATCTGCCTGAAGATCTCCCGCTGCGGCGGAATCAGCGGAACCATTCAAACCGCCGAACGCGCCCGGGCCGCCGGCTACGGGGTCTATCTGGCCTCCACGCTTGACGGGCCGCTGGGCATCGCGGCGGCGCTCCACGCGGCCGCGGTCATCCGGCCCGAGCGGGCCTGCGGACTGGCCACGCTCGGTCTGTTCCACGAACGGCCGGACCCGCTGCCGCCCCGCGGCGGCGTGATGGCGACGCCGTCCACGCCCGGTCTGGGCGAGGAGCTGCTCAGCTGGTACGGGCGATGACCGCGGCCACCGCGGGCGGGTCCTCCAGGTGGACCGCGTGCCCGGCGCCTGACACCACGTGAAGGCGCGCGTCCGGCAGGTCCGCCGCCATCCGTTCCGCGGTGGCGCGGAACTTGGCGTCGCGCTCCCCCACGACCAGCTCCACCGGGATGGACAGCTCGCCGAGGCGATCCCACAGCGACGGCAGCGCGCCCGTGCCCAGCCCGCGCAGCGCCGCCGCCAGCCCGGCCGGCGTGTTGCGCAGCCGCTGCGCGGTGACCGCGGCCAGCACCGCCGGCGGCTGTCCGGCGAGCACCGGAGTCTGGGCCCACCGCCGAGCGAACTCCTCGATCGTCATCCCCTCGATCTCGTCGGCGAGCGCCTCGTCGGCCGCGCGGCGCCCGGCCCGCTCCTGGGGATCGGCCAGCCCCGGGCTGGCGCCGATCAGGATGAGCCGGCGCACCCGGCCGGGAAACGCGAACGCCGCGTGCAGCGCCAGCCGGCCGCCCATGGAGTAGCCGGCCAGCTCGGCTCCGTCGCCCGTCAGCAGGGCCAGGTCGCCGATCACGTCCCTCAGTGAGACCGGCCGCGCGTCGCTGGCCGCGCCGTGCCCGCGGAGGTCAGGCGCCACCGGTCGATAGCGTTCGGGGAGCGCCGCCGCCACCGGCTCCCAGCTTGCCCCGGTGTTGGTGAACCCGTGGAGGAGGATGAGCGTGCGCGCCATTGGATCGAGATCATGACCACAACCGACACCTATCTGCTGCTCCGCGCCTTCTGCGAGGAGCTGGGGCGCTGCGGCGTCGAGCAGGCCTGCACGTCGCCGGGCTCACGCAATACGCCGATCCTCCTCTCGCTGGTGCGCGAGCCGAGGATTCGCTGCTGGTCGCACATCGACGAGCGCTGCGCCGCCTTCTTCGCCCTCGGCGCGGCCAAGGCGAGCGGCCGCCCGGTGGCCGTCACCTGCACCTCCGGCTCCGCCGCCGCCAACTACCTGCCGGCCGTCGTGGAGGCCCACCACGCGCGGGTGCCCTTGATTGTTCTTACGGCCGACCGGCCGCCCGAGCTGCGCGAGGTGGGCGCGGGGCAGGCCATCGACCAGGTCAAGCTCTATGGCGACGCGGTCAAGTGGTTCTTCGAAGTGGGCGTCGACCGGGCCGGCGAGGACACGCTGCGCTGGATACGGGAGCTGGCCTGCCGCGCCTACTGGACGGCCTGCTCGGGCCGGCCCGGACCGGTCCATCTCAACTTCCCGTTGCGCGAGCCGCTGGTACTGGACGAGCCGCTCGGAGCCGACCCGGTTCCCGGCCGCCCCGACGGGCGGCCGTGGACGACATTCGTCGCGCCCCGCCCGGCCGCCTCCCCCACCGCGCCGGACCTCGCCCCCCGCGGGGTCGTCGTGGCCGGCCGCGACGAGCGCGGGCCTGAGCTTCCCGCGGCGTTGCGGGAGTTCGCCGAGGCGGCCGGATACCCGCTGCTGGCCGACCCGCTGTCCGGCGCCCGCGGCGGCCTCGCCGCGATCGCCACCTACGACCTGCTGCTGCGTGATCCGGCCTTCTGCGAGCGGATGCGGCCCGAGATCGTCGTCCGCTGCGGCGACCTCCCCACCTCCAAGCCGCTGCGCGCCTGGCTGGCGTCCCTTCCCTCCGACGTGGTCCAGGTCGCCCTGGACGACGAGGCGGCCTGGCAGGACCCGGCCGGCGTCCTCGGCGAGGTCCTGGCCGCCGACCCGGTGGCCACGCTGCGGGCGTGGACCCCGGCGGCGGCGCTCCACGCTGATTGGCTGGCCGACTGGCGACGGGCCGACGATGCCGTGTCCGAGGCGGTGCACCGGGACCTGGGCACCGAACTGTCGGAGCCGCTGGCCGCCCGGCTGATGGGCGAGGCGCTTCCCGAGGGCGCGACGCTCGTCGTGGCCTCGTCGATGCCGATCCGCGACGTCGAACTGTATCTCGGGGCCGACCACCACCTGGCGCGCGTGCTCGCCAACCGGGGCGCCAACGGCATCGACGGAACCGTCTCGACTGCCCTGGGGGTGGCGGCGGTGTCCGAGGCGCCGGTCGCGCTGCTCATCGGCGACGTGGCGCTGGCCCACGACATCGGGGGACTGCTGGCCGCCCGCCGCCTGGGGCTGGAGCTGACGATCGTGGTCCTGAACAACGACGGCGGCGGCATCTTCCACTTCCTGCCGGTCAGCGACGAGGCCGATGCGTTCGAGGAGCACGTCGCCACCCCCCACCAGCTCGACTTCGCGCGCGCCGCCGAGCTGTACGGGCTGACCTACGAGCGCCCGGAGCTGGAGGACGAGCTCCGGGCCGCGCTGCGCGCCGAGCACCCGAGCGGGCGGTCACGGCTCATCGAGATCCGCACCGACCGGGCGGAGAACCTGGCGCTCCACCGCCGGATCGCCGGCGCGGCCCTCGCCGCGCTGGCTGAGCTCAGCCCGCCAGAGCCGGCAGCATCACCTGGAGCTTGACCTCGGTCTCGGCCAGCTCCGCGGCCGGATCGGAGTCGCGAACGATCCCGCAGCCGGCATAGCAACGGGCGACCGGGCCTCGCAGCAGGGCGCAGCGCAGGGCGACGCAGAACTCCCCGTCGCCGGAGGCGTCGGCCCAGCCCACCGGCCCCGCGTACCACCCGCGGTCAAAGCCCTCGAGCGCGGGGATGACGCCGAGCGCCGAGGCCGGCTCGGCGCCGACCGCCGGGGTCGGATGCAGCCGCCCGGCCAGCTCGATGGCGCCGATGGAGGAGGCCAGCTGGGCCCGGATGGGCGCGGCCAGGTGCTGGATGTTGGCCACCTTGACCACCACCGGCTCGCCGGCCGCCGTCACCCACACCGAGAACGGCCTCAGCGTCTGGGCGATCCGGCGGCCCACGATCGCATTCTCCTGGCGGTCCTTGTCGGAGCGCAGGAGCTGCTCGCCCAGGTGGTCGTCCACGGCCGGGTCGGCGCTGCGCCGGGTGGAGCCGGCCAGCGCCACCGTGCTCGCCCGCTGCCCCTCGCGGCGGATGAGCAGCTCCGGCGTGGCGCCGATGAACGTGGCGTCGCCCCGGCCGACGGCGTAGGTGAACGAGCTGAGGAATGCCTGGCGCAGAAGACCGAATACGGCGGCGGGGTCGTGGGCGACGGGGGCATGGACCTCCACCTCGCGCGCCAGCACGACCTTCTCGAATTCCTGGGCGCTGATCCGCTGCACGGCCCGGGCGACCGCCTCCTCGTAGTGGGCCGGCGGCATCGGGCTGATCACCTCGTACCGGCCGACCGGGACCGGATCGAGTAGCGGCAGGGGTGCGGCGCGCAGCTCGCCGAGCCGCCGCGCCACTCGCTCCAGGGCGGTGTCGACGGTGTCGTCCGGCGACACGGCCACGTTGACCGTCAGCCGCGTCTCGCCGCCGCTACGAGCCAGCGACACCTCGGGCACGATCATCGACGCGGGCGCAAAGCCCGCCCAGGTTGGCGAGGCCCCGCCGCTGGGAGCGAACGCGAACCCGCCGAGCGCCACCAGCCCGGACCCGCCGGGACCATCGGTCTCGTCGGCCAGGGCATCGCGGGCGACGGCGCGCCAGCGTTCGGCCACCCGGGCGAAGCGATCCTCGCCCTCGGCCTCCAGCGCCAGCACCCGGCCGAGCGCCGCCACCGCCGCCCCGCCGCGATCCGGCTGCTCGAGGCAGAACCACGGTTCGTCCGGCCGGCGTGAGGCGGCCACCACCGCGCTGGGATCCACCTCGCCGACCGCTGCCGTCACGCTGACGAGCGTCGGTACTCCGGCGGCGCGGGAGCGCGGACGAGTCGCCCTCAGTCGGCGCTCCAGCCGCCGCCGGCCGGCGGAATCGAGCCACGGTCTTTCCCAACGCGTATCGAAGCGAACGGCCACCGGTCCAGCCTACCCGTCTGCGGGAGGCGGCCTACAGGCGGCTGTCCCGGGTCGACTCGGCAAGCGCGACGTACTGCCGGAAGAGGTCATGCGCCTGGCCGAGCAGCCTGGCGGCCCGCGGCCGCTCCAGCGACCGGGCGATCTCCGCCTTGCGGGCATCGCGTGCGGCCGAGGGCCGACCGACCTTGGTCTCGTCCACCTCTCCGTCTCCGCTGCTCTCCTGCCGGTTCATCTCCTCGACGAGCGCGAACGCCGCGGCCTCGTTGTCCTGAGTGGCCGCATACCGTGCGAACGATGTGCCGAACCGCGCGTTGACTCGGTCGATCACCGTCCCGAAGTCACGGGTGACGTCATCGAAGAGGCCGACCACAAACGAGTCCCGGGCCCGCCACGCGGTCCGGTAGAAGTCCAGGTACTCGATGAGGGCGTCTTCGGCAAGCACGCCCTCCCGCCGGATGAGGTACGACGGCACGGCGTCCCCCGGTGCGCGCACCAGCGCGATGGCGGGGATCCCGAGCCGCCTCGCCCGCAACAGATGGGGCGCTCCGTGCAGGTGACGGCCAAGGTGAGGGCTGGACCCGTTGGCGATCTGGAACGCCGCCACGCTGAAAGTGTTGCCGGATCGCGGGAAGCCCTCGATCACCAGCGCGGTGCCAGGCCGAGCCAGGGTGCAGCGCTTCCCGGCGCGCGCGTACATCGTGGCGTCCCACACGTAGGGCAGTCGGGACACCGGCCGGCGCAGGTGGAGGCGGAGCCTCGTCAGGTCCTGGCCGACGCGCGCGGCGTCACCGTTACCGGCCAGGAGCCGCGACTCCCCGGTCGTCACGGCCAGGTACCAGGTACGTCAAGGCCGAGGCGCATGAGCTGATCGGACAGCCGGGCGTTGTAGGGCCGGTAGAACTCGTCCAGACGGTCGCGCGCGGCCGTGGTCATCGCATCAAACGGCTCGGCACGGTTGAGCGTGTAGTAACCGGAGCGCAGTCGGCGCTTGAGATCAGGATGCCTCCGGAAGAACCGCTCGCCACGTCGGTTCAGCGTGACGGCGACGCGCTGGGCCGTCCGGTTGCGGTACTGCTCGGTCCGGTTCTTCGCCTCGAAGTCGGCCGTCTCCGCCGGCCCTCGGTCGAGCCCGAGCCAGTCGAAGGTGTTCTCCATCACGCGCCGCGGATCACTCACCAGGTCGTCGAAGAACACGACATGCAGGTCGGAACTGAACTCGTCGATCCAGTCGTCGAGCCAGTTGGCGTAGCAGCCCCCCAAGAGGCCCGAGTAGGGCTGGTTCTCGACCGTCCCGTCGACACCCTCCCGGTGCAGTTGCTCGCAGCGATCGAGGTAGTCCGCGAATGTGAGGTCCCGTGGGATCCGCATCCGGCTCTTCACGAACCCGAACCAGGACCAGCAGCGGGCTCCCGGTTCACGCAGGCTGAGCACCACGCGGATGGGACCGCAGGTCTCACGCATCGCCCGCGCGATGGTGCGCCCGCCGTAGAAGTATCCCGGTGTCGCCTCGACCGCGTAGCGCGCGTCGACGCAGTTCGAGAAGTGCTGGGTGTATGTCGCGACCGGCGCCAGCGGTTCGCCGTACCGCAGCGGCGTGAAGTACCGGAGCTCCTTGTTCTCCGACAGGCCGACATCGGGATGCGCTCCCAGGTACTCGAAAAGCGATGTCGTGCCGGCCTTGCTCACCCCGATCACCACGAGGTTGGGCAGCCGATCGAGCGTCGACTCCGCGGGAGCGTCCACTACCCGTTACCGCCGGCGTCGAGGATGCCGCGCTCTCTCAGGGCGGCCACCAGCATCTCGACCAGTTCACCGAACTCGTGCTCGGCCGGGCGCAGCTCGACGTCGGGCCGCTGGGGCGCCTCGTAGGGAGCATCGATGCCGGTGAACCCGGTGATCACGCCCTCGCGCGCCCGCGCGTAGAGACCCTTCGGATCGCGGCGCTCGCACTCCGACAGGGGCGTGTTGACGAACACCTCCAAAAACTCGATCCCGGACTCGGCGTGGATCCGCCGGGCCTGCTCCCGGTCCGCGGCGTAGGGGCTGATCAGGCTGGCGATGGCGACGATCCCGGCATCCGCGAACAGCCGCGCCACCTCGGCGACGCGCCGGACGTTCTCCGCGCGGTCCTGGGGACCGAACCCGAGGTCGCTGCAGAGTCCGTGGCGCAGGTTGTCCCCGTCCAAGAGGTAGGCGGGCTGACCCTCCCGCGCGACGCGCTCCTCCAGCGCGGCAGCGATCGTGGACTTGCCTGCTGCGGACAGGCCGGTGAGCCACACCGTGGCACCGCGGTGCTTGATCAGCTCCCACCGGGTGGGGCGGGTGAGCTTGGTCGGGTGCCAGGTGATCTGGCGGCGCGCGTCGGCATCCGTGATATGGGGCTCGATGATCATCCCGGCCCCGACGGTCTGGTTGGTCGACTCGTCGGCCAGGATGAAGCTGCCGGTGGCGCGGTTCCGACGGTACTCGTCGAAGATCAGCGGGACGCTGGTGCGCAACTTGACCCGCCCGATCTCGTTCAGGTCAAGGCGGTCGACGTCCTCGTTGCGATGCAGCGTGTTCACGTCGATCTGGTACCGGAGCCGCTCGACGACGGCGCGCGCACTCCGGGTGGTGTGCTTGATCGAGTACCGGGTGCCGGCCGTCAACGGGCGCTCGCTCATCCAGCAGACGATGGCCTCGACGTGGCGATCGACCGTGGGGCGGTTGTGGGGGCGGCAGATGACGTCCCCGCGTGAGATGTCGATGTCATCGGCGAGCCGCAACGTGACCGACATCGGCGCGAACGCCTCGTCAATCGGCCCGTCCAGCGTGTCGATCGACGTGACCCGGGATTCCGCGCCCCCGGGGAGCACGACCACCGGATCGCCGGGACGGAAGATGCCGGCGGCGATCTGCCCGGAGTAGCCGCGGTAATCCGGGTCCTCGGCGGCGGCGTCCGGACGCAGGACCCACTGAACCGGGAAGCGGCAGTCGATCAGGTTGTGGTCGGAGGCGATGTGAACGTGCTCGAGGTGATACAGCAGTGCCGATCCCTCGTACCACGGCATCCGCGGCGAGCGTTCGACGACGTTGTCGCCGAGCAGAGCCGAGATGGGAATGAACGCCACGTCGGTGACCTCTAGCCTGGCACCGAACTCACGGAAATCCTGCTCGATGCCGTAGAACACGTCACGGTCGTAACCGACCAGGTCCATCTTGTTCACGCACACGACGAGATGGCGGATGCCCAGCAACGACGCGATGAAGGCGTGCCGACGGGTCTGCTCCACGACGCCCTGACGGGCATCGACCACGATCACGGCCAGATCGGCGGTCGAGGCGCCGGTCACCATGTTGCGTGTGTACTGCTCGTGTCCCGGAGTGTCGGCGATGATGAACTTTCGCCGCGCCGTCTGGAAATAGCGGTAGGCGACATCGATGGTGATGCCCTGCTCGCGCTCGGCCCGCAGCCCGTCGGTCAGCAGCGAGAGGTCGAGCGCGCCCTCCCCCCCGTGGCGCTGCGAGGTCGCCTGCAGGGCCGCGAGCTGATCGGACAGGATCAGCTTGGAGTCGTACAGCAGCCGGCCGATAAGCGTGCTCTTGCCATCATCGACCGATCCGCTGATCACCAGCCGCAGGATCGGCCCCGCGTCCATGACCGGCGCGACCGCGGCGCCATTCTCCTGCGCTCTCGTGACGGCCATCAGAAGTACCCGTTCCGTTTGCGGTCTTCCATGGCCGCCTCGGTGGCCCGGTCATCGGCGCGGGTCTCGCCGCGCTCGGTGATCTGGGTGGACGCGATCTCGGCGATGACCTCGTGAAGCTGGGTCGCCCTCGACCTGACTGCGCCCGTGCAGGTCATGTCTCCGACCGTCCGGTAGCGCACCATCTCACGAAACGGCTCCTCCCCCTCCAGCCTCTGCACGAACGGGTTGACGGCGTACAGCATCGCGTCACGGCTGAATACCTCGCGCTCGTGGGCGAAGTACAGCGACGGAAGCTCGAGTCCCTCCTTGGCGATATACGCCCAGACGTCGAGCTCGGTCCAGTTCGACAGCGGGAACACGCGCACGTGCTCGCCCTTGTGAATCCGTCCGTTGTACAGGTTCCACAGCTCCGGGCGCTGCGTCTTGGGGTCCCATTGGCCGAAATCGTCACGGAACGAGAAGATGCGCTCCTTGGCTCGGGCGCGCTCCTCGTCTCGCCGGGCGCCCCCGAACGCGGCGTCGAAGCCGTGCTCCTCGATCGCATCGAGCAAGGTCACGGTCTGCAGCTGGTTGCGGGACGCTCGCGGGTGGGGCGGGGCGTATTTCTCCGCCACCCGCCCGCGGTCGATCGACTCCTGCACGCTGGCCACGATCAGCCGCTCGCCCAGCCTCTCCACGCACCGATCGCGAAACGCGATCACCTCCGGGAAGTTGTGGCCGGTGTCGACGTGCATGATCGGGAACGGGAAGCGTCCCGGCCGGAACGCTCGCTCGGCGAGACGCAACAGAACGATCGAGTCCTTGCCTCCGCTGAACAGCAGAACCGGGCGCTCGAATTCGGCGGCGACCTCGCGCATGACATGGACGGCTTCGGTTTCGAGTGCCTGGAGATGCGTCAGCTCGTGCGCAACCGCAGTGGCCTCAAGCTGCCCCGGCAACCTCGTTTCCTGGAACGTCAAGAACTACCCCCACACTGGCCCCTAGCGCCTCACCCCACGGACGCTAACCGCGGATATGTCTACCACATGCGGGACCCGCCGACAAGGGCGGGCGCCAGTGTCAGAGCGGAGCGCCGGGTCCGCCGACCAAACGGCGGGCGCCAGTGTCAGGGACGGGCGCCGGGCCCGCCCCGATCAGCCTGGATCCGCCGATAACGCCCGCGGAATCGGTCGATCCAGGCTCAGGTCTCGCCGCGTCCACGGGCGATTGCGATCTCGCCCGTGCGTGCCATCTCGATCAGGCCGAACGGGCGCACGAGCGCCTCGAACGCATCGACCTTGTCATAGGTGCCGGTGACCTCGACGACAACCGACCGCTTGCTCACGTCGACCACCTTGGCCCGGAAGATCTCGCACAGCTGCATGACCTCGGCGCGCGCGGGGCCGTCCGCGCTGATCTTGAACAGCGCCAGTTCCCGCGCCAGCGTCTCCCCCGGTTCCAGATCGCGGATCTTGAGCACGTTGACCAGCTTGTGCAGCTGCTTGGTGACCTGGTCGATCGGGTGAACCGCTCCGTCCAGCGTCAACGTGATCCGGGAGATGCTGTCGTCATCGGTCGGCCCGACCGCGAGGGTGTCGATGTTGAAGCCACGCCGGGCGAACAGCCCGGCGATGCGGGTCAGGACACCCGGCTTGTTCTCGACCAGAATCGAGAGGATGTGCTTGCGTCCGGTGCGCTGGCCGGCCACGGCCTCCAGCTCGTCGAGCGACAGGACGTCCTTGGTAGCTGGCTCGCCCATGCCTCAGCCCACCATGTCCCGCGCGGCCCGGCCGGCCGGGATCATCGGATAGGTGTTCTCCTCCCGGGTGACGCGAACGTCGACCAGCACCGGTCCCTCGGTCGCCAGCGCCTCCTTCATGTCGGCGACGAGCGTGGTCTTGTCCGTCAGCCGAATTCCCGTCGCGCCGTAGGCGTCGGCCACCTTGACGAAATCCGGCCACTGGCCGTACTCGACCTGGCTGTAGCGCCGGTCCCAGAACAGCTCCTGCCACTGGCGGACCATCCCCAGGTAACCGTTGTTCATGATGAACACCTTGATCGGGATGTTCTCCTGAGCGCAGGTGGCCAGCTCCTGCATGTTCATCTGCACCGAGCCGTCGCCGGCGATGCACACGACGGTCTCGTCGGGGCAGCCGACCTGCGCCCCCAGCGCGGCCGGAAGTCCGAACCCCATCGTGCCCAGCCCGCCCGAGTTGATCCAGCGGCGCGGCTTGGCGAAGTGGAAGTACTGAGCCGCCCACATCTGATGCTGACCGACGTCGCTGGTGACGATCGCGTCCCCGCCGGTGGCCTCGTACAGGGCCTGGATCATGTACTGGGGCTTGATCTCGGTGTCCACGGAGTCGGTGTAGGAGAGCGGATGGCGCTCCTGCCAGACGCTGATCCGGCTCCACCATTCCTCCAACCGGGCGGGGTCAGGCGTGAGCGCCCGGTACTCGGCGGTGAGGCGGGGCAGGATGTTCCGCGCATCTCCCACGATGGGGATGTGGGCTGGAACGTTCTTGGAGATCTCCGCCGGATCGACGTCGATATGGATGAACTTGGCCCGGGGGGCGAACTCCGACAGCTTGCCGGTGATCCGATCGTCGAACCGGGCCCCGATGGCCACGATCAGGTCCGCTTCGTCCATGGCGTAGTTGGCGGAGCGGGTCCCGTGCATGCCGAGCATGCCCAGCCACTGGGGATGCGGGGCCGGGAAGCCGCCCAGGCCCATGACCGTGCACGTGACCGGGAAGCGATCGGCGGTGGCCAACTCGGTCAGTTCGGCGGCGGCGTTGGCGGCGATGATCCCTCCGCCGGCGTAGATGACCGGGCGGCGGGCGTTGGCCAGGGCCTTGGCCGCGAGGCGGATCTGCTTCTGGTTGCCGTCGGTCGTCGGCTGGTAGCCGGGCAGGTGCACATCGTCCACCGGCTCATAGGGGATGTCGGCGCGGCTCAGGTCCTGCGGGATGTCGACGACGACCGGGCCCGGGCGGCCGGTACGGGCGATGTGAAACGCCTCGTGGATGGAACGGGGGAGCTCCAGCGGATGCTGGATCATCAAACTGTGCTTGACGATCGGCATCGTGATGCCGATCGTGTCCGCCTCCTGAAAGCCGTCGGTGCCCAGCAGCTCGGTCCGCACCTGGCCGGTGATGAACACGACCGGGACCGAGTCCATCATCGCGTCGCAGATCGGGGTCACCAGGTTCGTGGCGCCGGGGCCGCTCGTCCCCAGGGCCACGCCCACCCGGCCGGTGGCCTTGGCGTATCCCTCGGCCGCGTGGCCGCCGCCCGCCTCGTGGCGGACCAGGATGTGCCGGATGCCGGCGTCGTAGAAGGCGTCGTACGTGGGGAGGTTGGCGCCGCCGGGAAGCCCGAATACGACGTCGACACCTTCGGCCTTCAGGCACTCCATCAGGGCGTCAACTGCACGCATCGCGCTCGCCTCCTTCCGGCAAACTCGGCTCTGGGGGGTGCGCGGCGGATCCGCGCACCCGCGGGAAAGCCGAGTCTACCAGCCTGTTTTGGCGCTCCGCCCCCAGACGAGCCGGGGTGGCCCGGCGGCGGACCGCCGCCTCCGAGAGTCAGGCGGCTCGGCGCCGGAAGGCCGCTTCCGAGGCGATGGCCTGGTCAGGAAACTCCAGCTCGGCGCCGCAATGAATGCACACCGCGTCGTGGAGCTTGACGACCCGGCGGCACGACGGGCACTGACGGCGCAACTCCTGGTTGTCCCAGCGGTAGCAGATCGCGGCCAGGAGCCCGAAGAACGGAATCGCTCCCGCGATGAGGAACCAGATGAAGAAGGAGCTGCCCTTGAGCCGCCCCACGACTCCTCCGGCGAGGCCGAAGAAGAACATGATGACGAGCAGGCCCGTGCCGGCCATCGGGCCTGCTCACCAAATCAGGGTCTTGAGCGCCCAGAGGATCGCCACGACCACGGCGACCGTGACGATCGTCCAGAAGATCGCGATCACAAAACCGATCGCGAGCTTGAGGGCGAGCGCGACGGCGAGGACCAGCACCACGCCGGCAGCCGCTTTGCGAAGCACCGGCGGGCGAGAGCGGCTCGGCTCAAGTTGCGTTTGCATACCAAAAGCGTAGCGCTCGCGCCTCCCGGGATCGAGAGGCCCGAGTCAGTCAGGCGCGGACGCGGCTGTGCTGCTGGGCGCGCCCGGACGCGCCCAGGGACGGCGGGTCGAATCGCAGCCGTGCCAGCCGGTACCGGCGGACGGTCCCGGCGACCCCGGGACGGAACGGCTCGCCGCGAACATCCGCGACCAGGAGAACCTTTGAGGAGCGGCTGAGTGTGGGCATGCGCCGGATCATCGACCCTGGGGTGCCGTCCCGCATTGGCCCGGCGTACAAATTGCGGCCACGCGCTCCCGCCGCACGGACGACCCGGCGTGGCCCTGCGCTCCCGCCGCACGACCGGAACGGCCGCGCCCACCAGCCCCTGATGATGAGCTATACCAACTTCTTCACAGCCTTTGGCTCATATCGGTTATAGTCGGGCCATGCCTAACGGCATGGGGGTTGTCATGCCTAACGGCATGGGGGTTGTGGTGTCCGGGCGACGTACGGGCGGGCCTTGGGCATCGGGGGCAAACCAAGGGGGTCTCGCGTATGCGAGGAAGACTGTCGTCCAAGCGAGGCAGACTGTCATCCGAGCCGACGATCGCGCCGGAGCGATCGAGGGATGGCCAGACTGTCACGCTCGAAGCAACGGTCCTGCAGACCGCCGCTGTCGGCGGCTCGGTGGATGGAGCGGCGGCGCTGGCGCCGCTTGGCGGCCCGGAGGTCGCCGCAGCAGCGCCTGACGTCGAAGCGCCGGCGCTGGACCCGATCGAGCCCGTCTACGGGCCGGACGCGCGCATCTTCGATTGCCGCCGGTGGGCGCGGGTCCACCTCGTGGCCGAGGCCGTCATGTTGTGCGCGGCGGCGAGCATCGCGCTCCTGGTCTACGGGTCGGCGGCCGACCGCGCGGACCGCTGGCTGGCAGCCGTATTTCCGGCCGTGACCCTGGGGCTGTTGTGCGCCTTCCGCGACACCGACGAGCGCCTCCGCCTGTCGGCGCTGGACGCCGTCGCCCACCTGCTGGGCGTCATCTCCGTCTCGGCCGTGGCCATCGTCGCCGTGGGTTCGATCATCGACAGCGACCATCCGGTGACATTCGCCGTGCGCCTGTGGCTGCTCGCGGTCGGCGCGGTCGCACTCGCCCGGATCGCGCTGATGTCGTATCGCCGGTACGCCTTGGCGAACCGGGCCGCGGCCACGCCCACGCTGATCGTGGGAGCAGGGGTCGTCGGATCGCGCCTGGCCTCGCGGCTGTTCACCGATCCCGGCTACGGCCTACGGCCCGTCGGCTTCCTCGACCCGGCCCCGATGCCGCGACGTGACCACGAGCGAATCCCGACCGTCCCGGTCCTCGGCGCCCCGACTGGTCTGACGGAGGCGATCGCCCGCACCGGCGCCCGTCACGTCATCCTGGCCTTCACCACCGAGCCCGACCGTGTCCTCGTCGACAAGGTCAAGGAGTGTCAGGCACTCGGGATAGAGGTGTCGCTGGTGCCGCGCATGTACGAAGCCATCAACCAGCGGGTCGCCCTCGACCATGTCGGAGGCTTGCCCCTGCTCTCGCTGCGGCGAACCGATCCGCGCAGCTGGCAGTTCGGGATCAAGCACGCCCTGGACCGGCTGGTGAGCGGCGTCGCCCTGCTTCTCCTGGCTCCCCTCATGGCCGTGATCGCGGCCGCCGTGCGGCTGTCCTCCCCGGGACCAGTGCTGTTCCGCCAGCGTCGGGTCGGCCGCGATGGGCGTGAGTTCGAGCTCCTCAAGTTCCGGACGATGCGGCGGGCCGCCGCCGCCGACGGGTTCATCCCGCCGGAGGGGTGCGCACCGGGCGGCGTGGAGGGCAGCGACAGGCGAACCCCGCTTGGTCGGTGGCTCCGGGGCACGTCGCTGGACGAGCTTCCGCAGCTACTCAACGTGCTCCGTGGACAGATGAGCCTGGTGGGCCCGCGGCCGGAGCGGCCGGAGTTCGTGGCCCGCTTCAACACCGAGATCGATCACTACAGCGACCGGCATCGCGTCAAG
Organism: Solirubrobacteraceae bacterium; assembly: GCA_051985625.1. Taxonomy (GTDB): domain Bacteria; phylum Actinomycetota; class Thermoleophilia; order Solirubrobacterales; family Solirubrobacteraceae; genus Palsa-465. Next base: position 41,969 of record JBPYFQ010000018.1, on the reverse strand, counting down.
TCCGGGATCACCGGCTGGGCCCAGGTCAACGGTCTCCGCGGACAGACGTCGATCGCTGACCGCGTTGAGTGGGACAACTACTACATAGAGAACTGGTCGTTGGGGTTCGACCTGCGCATCGTGGTCCTGACCATCGCCGAGGTGCTCCGCCTCCGGGATACGGCGTTGAACGAGACGGATCAGTGACCCCGCGCGACGCTCGAAGGCTTCCCCGGCGCCGCGCGGCCAATGACGTGCTCGTACTGTGCTACCACGCCGTCAGCCCGACGTGGACGGCAGACCTATCGGTGTCCCCGGAGGCGCTCGAGGCTCAGCTGACCATGCTGGTGCGGGCTGGCTGGCGCGGCGCCACGTTCCACGAGGCCGTGACCCGGCCGCGGTGGCGCCGCACGCTCGCGGTCACCTTCGACGATGCGTTCCTGTCGGTGCTGGACCACGCGTACCCGGTTCTCTCCAAGCTGGGGCTCCCGGGGACTGTGTTCGCCCCCACGGCCTTCATCTCCGGAGAGCGCCGACGGCTGCAGTGGGCTGGGATCGACCAGTGGGCCCAGAGCCCGAGCACCTCGGAGCTCGAGGCCATGAGCTGGCCGGACCTCCGCTTCCTGGCCGGTCACGGATGGGAGATCGGGTCACACACGCGCACCCATCCGCACCTCACGCAACTGGACGACGAGGCCCTGCGCGGGGAGCTGCAGACCTCCCGCCAGGAGTGCAGCGCCGAACTCGGGGCGGCCTGCCACTCGCTCGCCTATCCGTATGGAGACGTCGATCTCCGAGTGGCTGGCGCCACGGCCGCCGCCGGCTACGCAGCCGCGGCCGGCCTATCGAGCAGCCTGCGCCGCTATGGCGTTCACCGCTGGCCGCGTGTCGGGATCTACCACGACGACCACCTGTGGCGATTCCGCCTGAAGGTCGATGGCACCGTCAGACATATCCGGGCGAGCCGAACCTGGCCGCCGGCCGGAGCCCTCTCCCGTGCCCGGCCGCGACCGAGCGATGAAGGACATCGCGGTCGAGCCGTGCAGGCGCCAACCAGCCTCTGAACGGCGCATGAAAGTTTCGTTAGTCCTGCCCTCATACGACCAGCCGACAAGCCGCAACCGAGGATAATCACGTGTACTTGGACTCACCTTCCGAACAGCCTCCGCGCCCATCGGGCCGCGCCGAACCTCGATCGTTCACCCGCTACTACCGAACGATCCTGCAGCACTGGCGGCTGGTTCTTGTCTGTGTGGCCATCTCGGTGGCTGGCGCAGCTGTCTACGTATCTAAGGCCCCCAAGCGGTTTTCGGCCACGGCCGAGATGCTGGTCTCGCCGGCGCCGACCACGGATTCCACGCTGCTGGGACTTCCGGTGGTCCATGAGTCCAACGACCCAACGCGTGACATGGAGACTGCGGCCAGCCTGATCACCACCCAGCAAGTGGCCACGCAAGTCGCCCACGCGCTGCACCTCAGTCAGTCGCCGAGCGAGCTCATGTCAAACGTGACGGCGAACCCGATCGGTAACAGCGACCTCGTCGGCGTCCAGGCGACCGCGCCGACCGCCGCGCAGGCCCAGGCCATCGCCAACGAATGGGTACGGCAGGTGGTGGCGACCCGCGCCGCCGCCCTCCACGCGGCGGTCAATGCGCAGCTGCCCGTCCTCAAGGCGCAGATCAAGAGTCTGCCGGCGTCGCAGCAGACCGGCCCGGGGAGCCTGGGCGACCAATATGCGCAGCTTCAGCAGCTGGCCAACAGCCCTGAACCGTCGATCACCATCCAGGCGCTGGCCGACCGTCCGACCAGCCCCTCGTCGCCCAAGAAGAAGCTCACCCTCGTCGCCGCGCTCATCGGCGGCCTCGTGCTGGGGATCCTGGCGGCCTTCGGATTCGAAGCGCTCGACCCGCGGCTGCGACGGGAGGAACAGGCCCGGGAGATCTTCGACGTCCCGGTCCTGGCGCGGATCCCGCGCCAGCGCCGGGCCAAGGCCCGGCGGCCCATCCTGCCCCAGGAACTGACCTTCAGCGCGGCCGAGGGGTATCGGACGCTCCGCACGATCCTCAGTGCCCGGTCGGACGGCGAGACCCGCGCGATCCTGGTCACCGCGTCCGCACCAGCCGAGGGCAAGACGACGTCGGCGATCAACCTGGCGGCCGCACTCGCCAGCGGGCGGTCAGGTGTGATCCTGGTTGAGGCGGATCTGCGCCGCCCCTCGATCACGCAAGCTCTGGACGTCAGTGTCCAGTACGGCATCGAGGACGTCCTGGCCGGCGAAGCGGACGTCGGACAGGCATTGACGGTGGCCAATCTCGGTAAGGCGTCGGTGGGGGTGCTGGCGCTCCGGCGCCCGGGCGACGATCTGGCCGACATGCTGTCGTTGCCCGCGGCCGAGAGCCTGATCCGGCAGGTGAAGGCGCTCAGCGACTTCGTCGTCATCGACTCCCCGCCGCTCACAGCCGTCGGAGACGCGCTTCCTCTGGCCAGGCTGGCCGACGACGTGCTGGTCGTTGCCCGCCACGGCTCCTCACGGCTCAGCAAACTGTGGGATCTGCGCGACATTCTCGTGGAGCAGGGAGCCTTCCCGACCGGCCTGGTCCTCATCGGCCAGCCCGCCCCGCGCGGCACTCCCTACTACGCGCGCGGCGATCGCTATGAGCCGCCTGCGCGGCCCCCGGAGCATGGCCAGCGCGACGCTGTGGCGTAAACGACGAGTCACCCTGTCGCGATCCCCCTGCTGGTGAGATGCGCTCGCTAACGGATACGCCTATTCACGTCCCCACCGGCCGCGCCCTGCGCAGCGGGTGGGGACGGCCACAGCGCGGCCGGAGCCCGCTGTGGCTAGGCGTGATGGCAGCGGTGTGCCTGGCCACTGGGATCATCGCCGGGGTCAATCCTAAGTACGGGGTGGCGGTGCCGCTCGGCATTGCCTTCGCCGCCGCCGTCCTCGCCAACGTCACGGTGGGACTGTTCCTGTTCACCTTTCTGTCATGGATGAACATGCTCACCAAGGGCGGCACGGTCGTGAGCGGGGCGAAGGTGGCCGGGCTGCTTTTGTTCGTGTCCTGGGTTGGCTCGATGGCGATCCGCCGCGACCCGGACGCCCGGCCGCTCTCCGAGACGCACCCCGGCGTGACCACGGCCGCCGTCCTGCTCGCCACCTGGTCGGCACTGAGTGTCGTGTGGGCCCACAGCCGCGGCGCCGCCACCACCTCGACGTACATGCTCATCCTCGACCTGCTGCTCTTCCCAATCATCTTCTATGCGATCCGGCGACGTGACCATTTCGCCTGGATCCTCGCCGCCTACATCCTCGGAGCGCTCATCTCGTCGCTGATCAGCCTGCACCAGTCAGGCTCCTCACGACAGACGGGGCTGATTGGCGATGCCGACCGCGAGGGGACCCTCCTCGCCGTTGCGCTGATCCTGCTCTTCGGTCTCCTGGCCTACCTGCCATCGGGATCCACCGTGCGGCGATGGGGGCCGGTAGGCCTGCTGGTCCTCACTGTGGGACTGGTGAACGCCGGGTCGCGCGGGGGATTGCTGGCTCTGGGCGTCGGGTTGGCGGCCGGCGTGGTCGTTGGGGGCAGGTGGCGGTACAAGGCGCTGACGGCGCTGATCGTCGCCGGTACCGTCGGCGGGCTCTACCTCACCGTGCTGGCGCCACAGACCGCGGCATCAAACCATCTCATCGGCACCCACACAACGGGCCGGAGCGACCTCTGGAAGCTCGGCCTTCGGGCCTTCGAGAGCCATCCCATCGGCGGCGTCGGCGCCGCAAACTTCTCGTCGGTGTCGGAGGACTATCTCAAGCAGGTGGGTAGCGTCGGCGTCGGTCAGCTCATCATCAGCCAGAAGCCGAAGCAGGTCCACAACACATATCTCGAGCTCCTCGCCGACCTCGGGATTCCGGGACTGATCGCCTTCCTGGCGATCGCCGTGGGCTCCGTCTCCGCCGCCCTCAAAGCGGCCCACATCTACGAACGGCTGGCGGACACCAGAATGGAGCTGATGTCACGCTGTGTGGCACTTGCCGTGATAGCCGCGCTGACGGGCTCCTTCTTCATCACCGCCACACCGGAGAAGCTGCTCTGGGTCATCCTGGCGCTGCCGTTTCCGCTGCTCGCCATAGCGCGGTCCGAGGCGCAGGTGCCCCAGCCCGGATGATGGGCGGGCGCCCGTGATCACGAGAGCACGACCCGGCCAGGATCACCTCGCGTCCCCCGCGGGCCGCGGTCCGGTCCCGGACGCGACCGTGGCCGGGCCTGGCATCGCCGATGCCGGGGCCGCCCGCAACACGCTCCTCCAGGTCATGAACAACATGGCGGGCGTCGTCTTCACCGGCGCCCTGACGCTGTTTCTCGTCCGGGCGCTGGGCGCCACTGGCTACGGCCAGTATGCGTTGGCGGTGAATATCGCCGCACTGCTCGTCCTCCCCACCGGGCTCGGGCTGCCGATGTCGGTGGGCAGGTATCTCGCCGACCATCGAAGCGACCCCAACCAGTTGAGGGCGATCCTGGCCTTGGGACTTCGCCTGCAGGTGCCGGCCGGTCTCATCGCGACGGTGGCGTTGTTCGTCGCGGCCGGACCCGTGGCTCACGCCTACGGCGACCCGCAGCTCTTCTGGCCGCTGCGCTGGGTGGCGCTGTCCGTGATGGGCATGTCGCTGTTCAACTTCCTGTCCGCCGCTGGGCTGGCGCTGCGGCAGGGCGCGATGCCCCTGCGCATGGCAGTGGTGGAAAGCGCCACGGAGACGTCTTTGAGCATCGTCCTCGTCATCGCTGGGGCAGGCGCCGCCGGGGCTGCGTTGGGCAAGTCGGTTGGCTACGCCATCGCCACCGGCGTCGGACTGCTCCTGCTGATGCGCCTGCTGGGGCGGATCGGCGGCCGTGAGCATACGCGCTCGGCGGTGGGCGCCCGGCAGGTCCTCAAGTACGCCGGCGCGACGTTCGTCGTCGAGCTCGGCTGGACGGTGATCGTGCGGGTTGACGTCCTGATGATCGGCGCCCTGCTGGGGGCGGAGGCGACCGGCCACTTCAATGCCGTTCTGCGCCTCGTCTGGGTCCTGGGCTACCTGGGGACGGCTGTCTCAGGCGGAGTGGCCCCCAGACTGGCGCTCGGGGACGGCTCGCCGGACACCCGTGCGTTCGAGCACGGTCTTCGGTACCTGGTCGTCGTGCAGGGTCTGGTTCTGGCGCCGATGATCGTCTGGGCCAAGCCGCTGGTCGATCTACTGCTTGGACCCGGCTATGAGCAGTCCACCCAGGTGATGCAGGTTCTCTCGGTCACCGCGTTCGTGTCCGCCCCGGCCGCACTTCTGTCGGTATCGGTCAACTACCTCGGCGCGGCCCAGCGGCGCGTCAAGGTCATCTTCCTCACGCTGGTGCTGGGCATCGTCTCGACCTATGTCCTCATCCGCACCGCCGGTCTCGTAGGCGCCGCCATCGCCGACGACGTCGTCGGGGTTGTCTACGTGGTGGCGAACCTGTGGCTCTGCGCCCAACTCATCGCGGTCGATGTGCGGTCACTGATGGTGTCGGTAGGCCGGACCCTGCTCGCCGCGGGGGCGATGGCCCTGGCGCTCCTGATCGTCGGCACCGACAACCTGTCGCCGGCCCAATGGCTGGTCGGCGCCGCCGCCGGCGGCCTGGCATATCTCGGCGCCCTGTTCGTCACCGGTGAGATGTCGGTGCTGGAGCTCCGAGTGGTCGGCGCCAAGTTCCTCGGAGCCGCCCGTCCAGCCCGTACGTGATGGGCTCGCCGAAGACTGCGCCACGACGTCGCCGGCGCACGCTGGGCCTGGCGATTGCCGTCCTGATCGCCGGCGGGGTCATCGCCGCGATCGGCCTCGGGCTGCGGCACCGCTCGCCACCGTCCCCAGTGGCGGTGGTGAGCTCGCCTTACCTGGCCGGCATCCGCATCGGTCCGGCGCAATGCCTGGACTCACAGCGCGGTTGTCCGCAGGCGTCAGCTTGGCCGACGGTGAGCGACACCACGAGCGCTGGATACGCGGTCGGTGACACGCTCACCACCACCACGGGAAGCTGGTTCCAGTCGGCCGCTCGCCGCTCCCAGTTCATCACCAGCTACGGCTATCAGTGGCAGCGGTGTCACGTCCAGACCGGGTGTACGGACATCCAAGGAGCCACCCAGCAGAGCTATACAGTGACCTCCGCTGATGTCGGTGCCGCCATCCGCTCGGTCGTGACGGCCCGGGACAGCGCGAGCGCGGCCGCGCAGGCGTCGCCACCTACCACACCGATCGGTGGCCACATCCGAAACGTCGCCTGCGTGTTTGGAGCGTCGGGCCAGGCGCCCGCCGGCCGCACGTCTGCGGTCGTCGGCGACCGTCTGATGCGCGCCACCCCGTCGGCGTCCGGCCAGCTCGCAGCCCTCAGCATGTACCTGACGCCGTCCGGCGTCATCGGAGGCCAGCCCGTGCGCGGCGTGATCTACGCCGACGCCAACGGAGCGCCGGGCGCGCTGCTGGGTGTCACCGGCGCACTCACCCTTTCCCGCGCGGCCACGCCGGGCTGGTACACGCTCGCGCTTCCCACGTCGCTGCGGGTCACCGGCTCGGTTGCGTATTGGATCGGCGTCCATACGGGCGCCGGCTCACCACCGCTCTCGGGCAGTTCGGGATTTGCTTCCGCCACCACCGGCCTCCCCGTCTGTGGCGTCTCGGCGCCCCGCGGGTCGCCGGCGAGCACGCTGGCGCCGGGCATCGCCGACATCACCACACCCGGTGCCTGGGCCGCCGGTGATCGCCTGATGGCCAACGCCGGCGCCTGGACGCCGTCTGCCCTGGCCTACAGCTATCAGTGGCAGCACTGTGGTGTGACCGGCACGGACTGCACCGACATTGGCGGGGCCACGGCCAACACGTACGTCGTGGCGGCGAACGAGCTCGGCGGTACCGTCCGGGTCGTGGTCCGCGCCACGAACGGGAGCGGATCAGGATCGGCCAGCTCCGTCCTGTCAGGCGACGGGCGCAGGACGGTCAGCCGGTCCCCCAGCGGCCCGCCGGCGCCGACAGGCGGCTGGAGCGTTGCCTACGCCGATGCGTTCGGCGCGCCGCTGGGGACCGCCCCGGGCCAGGACAACACGGTCTGGCCGAGCCGCCGGATCGGGGATTGCACCAACAACCCCGGATTCAGCCGTCAGGAGATGGAAGTCATCAACTGCTCACAGGCCTCCGTCGGCCCCAATGGCCTGAGGTTGACGTGCCAGTACGCCCCCCACATCGCCGGCAGAGCAAATTACAGCTGCGGCGCCATCAGGACGGATGGCCACCGGGCGTCGGCGGCCCGCGGCTACAGGATGTTCAGGTTCATGCCGGGCCGGGGTCAGGAGTGGGCGATCCAGATCATCGCCAAGTTTCCGCCCAACACGGGCGAGGCGGACCCTGGCTGGTGGGCGACGGATCCGAGGTGGACCTGGGAGCTCGACATGTTCGAGGGCTGGGGGTGGCGGGCGGGCGCCGGGGGAACGTGGTGCCACTCCGCCGGCGGCCGCGGATGGATTCCCACCACCGACCCAACCTGGATCTTCGACACCGCAGCCCGCGCCAGCATCGCCGGCATGCAAAACCTGTGCCGGGAGGCTCAGCCGTCGCCGTTCGATCCGTCGGCCGGCTATCACACCTACACAACGGTCGTGTACCCAAACCGGACCGTGGCGGAGTACATCGACGGTCGTATCCAGGTGTGGGGCCGAGTGGCCGACGCCGGCGCATCTCATGCCGACCATCAAACGCTGATTGGCCCTCCCCCCGTGTCGCCGAAGACCTATGGAGGACTCATCATCAGCTACGCACTGAGAGACAAGGCCACCGGCAACCCAGATCCGTATTTCACCTCCGGCTCCCGGAGCATGTCGGTCCGCTCAATCGCCGTCTATGAGAACGCGACCGCCCAAGGGGCTCGCGCAGTGAACGCAGGACTCGTTGCCCCCGGCACCACGCTCGTGCCGTGACCGGCGTCGGCGCGAGTGCCACCGGCCACTACGCGCCTGGTAGGATCGCCGACCCAATGGCGAGGGAGCGCGTCAGGGTGCTGTTCGTGATCCGGAGGCTGGGCGACGGCGGCGGGGCGGAGCGCTTTACGCTGGGCCTGGCCACCAGTCTCCCCCGTGACCGGATCGAGCCCTGGGTGTGTGTGACCCGCTCGGCCACCGAGGGGGCGCTCCGGACCCTGCGCGAGGCGGACGTGCCGTTGGTGGTCCTCGGCCGGCGCACCAGGTGGGAGAGCCATAGGATGCTCGGGTTGGTTCGGTTGCTTCGCTCAGGGCAATTCGACGTTGTTCATTCCCACATGTTCGGCTCGAATCTGTGGGGCACGCTCATCGGGCGCCTGACCGGTGTACCGGTCCTGATCGCCCACGAGCACACGTGGTCGTATGAGGGAAAGCCCGGGCGCGTCTGGATCGACGCGAACGTCATCGGCCGGCTGGCCACCCGGTTCGTTGCCGTGTCCTCGGCCGACGCGCGACGCATGGTCGAGCACGAAGGGGTGGCGGCCGAGAAGGTGGTGGTCATGCCAACGGCTTACGTTCCCAGTAACTCGGCCAACGGCGACGTTCGATCAGAGCTCGGAATCGGACACAGCGCCCCGCTCATCGCTACCGCGGCCATTCTCCGGCCACAGAAGGCGATCGACGTCCTGCTCGATGCCTTTGCCCTGGTGCTGGAGCGCGTCCCGTCCGCACACCTCGTCATCGCCGGCGACTCGCCGCCGGCAGCGCGCAACCAGCTGCTGGAGACGCTCAAGGCGCGTGCCCGTGACCTCGGAATCGACCGGTCCGTCCACTTCCTCGGTGCCCGCACCGACGTCGACGCGATCCTCAGGGCCGCCGACGCCGCGGCCCTCTCCTCTGACTACGAGGGCAGTCCGTTGTTCGTGTTCGAATGCATGGCGCACGGCGTCCCGCTCGTCGCCACCGCCGTGGGCGGCGTCCCGGATGCGATCGAGGATGGTGTGTCCGGAGTTCTCGTCCCTCAGCGCGACCCGCGCGCTCTGGCCGGTGCCCTGTCGGAGTTGCTCATCGATCCGGCCCGTCGGGCCGCTCTGAGCGCGGCCGGACGTCAGCGCCTCGGTGAATTCACCATCGCCAGCGTGGCGAATCGATTCGCCGACCTCTATGAGGACCTGGTGGCAACTCGAACGAGCGGCTGACGCCCCGCGACGATCGTCGCGGGGCGCCGAATCACGCTAGTTGACCGTCGTGCCGGGCACCACACCCGGGTTGTCGCTGCCCGCATGGTTCGCGGCCCTGGGCTCGTACACCGCGATGTAGCGGATGACCTCTTGGTTACCGCCGGCGGGGAACGTGCCGGTGTCGCAGCCGCACGACTTGTTCATCCGCATGTTGTTCTGCAGGAGCAGCTTGCCCAGTGCGGAGGAGTTGAACGACGAGAACGAGTTGGACGCGACCTCGGCCCCGTCGATGTAGCTGGTCACCGTCAGCGACCCGGACGTGTTGTCGTTCAGGTCGATCGTGTAGAGGTGCAGGCCCGTCGTCGGGTCGAAATTCGCTCCGGCTGACTTGCCGAAGTTCAGGATCGTCTCCCCGGTGCCGCCGCCGCCGGTGTCCTGCGGCACGGCGAAGCCGAACCCCTTGTCGTACCAGGCGTGGTCGGCCGCGTTGTTGGGAGTGGCGCCCCAGCCCCACCACTCCGGCCAGTCGATCTCCCACGCCCAGTTGGTCCCGCTCGCCCAAATCCCTGGATCGTCCATGTACCCGGTGTTCACGGGAAGCTGGACGGCATACTGGATCACGAAGTGCCGGTTGGCGCCAAACGTCCAACCGAACGGGTTAGACGCGGCAGGAGAGTAACTCGACGCCTGGAGGCTCCCCCACAGCGCGCCGCAGGAGTATTTGTCACCGAGGTTGGCGATCGCGTCGCAGCGCAACGCGAGCCCCGACGACGTGACATCCACCTCACTCGGCTCAAACGCAGCGTTCCCGTTGTTGTTGCCGTTGGTCCTCGTCTCCGGCTGCAAGCTACCGTCGCGCCGAGCCGCGCCGAGCGAGCACTTCGTGGCCGTGTCCGTCAAGCACGATCCGAACGCATCCGCGTACTCCACGCTCCAGCCACCAGGGGCGGCGGCAACGCCCGAAGGCGACGCGGGGACCGTGGCGGGGCCGACGCCGGCCGTGCCGGCGTTGGGCGCCGGGGCCTGAGGACTCGGATGCCGGCGGCGCCGGTGTCGCCGGTGGTGCCGCCGGTGATGGCGGTGGTGTCGCCGGTGGTGGCGACCGACACACCTGCGCCGGTGAGCCCGGGCCGAACACCGGTGGTGGCGCGTGCAGCGGCGCCGCCGGGGCTTGGAGCAGTGATGGCGGACCCGCGCGCGACGGTGAGTCGACGGGTGGTGGGTGCGTTTCGGCGCCGCACCGACGCTCGCCGCCCACACGAGGAGACCAAGGAGGCAGCCGAGAAGAAGAACGGTCAGTCGCCGACCCCCAGGCGATCTTTTGCCAGGCCGCTGCGAATGCGTGCGGGCAGGGGCGGATCGATCCAGCGCGCGGCCGGGGTCGGCGACGCGGGCGCGTCTGAGCATGACGATGAAAACCACCGGTCCTTTCGAAGACATGTCGAGGTGTCGTGGTGTCGAACTGGCCGCCGGGCGGCGGCCACCCCGGGCCGAGCAACGCGGCGGTGAGGCCGGCGAGGCAGTTGCTCTGGCTCCTGTGCGCGGGCGACGAGCGGGCCGTTCAGACATACCCGTCGTATCGGCAGCGCCCGGCGGCGCCCTTACGGCTGATCGACGCCGATCGCCACCGTCGCCCCTGGCGCCGTCGTAGGCATCAGGGCGAGGCGCAGTGCTGTTCGTTGTCTGGCTGCGGCGGGGGAGGACGCGCCATGTGGTCCTGGTGAAGTGACATCACGGCGAGGATCGCCGTGAACTGGTGGCAAGGGGCGCACGCCCGGTGGCGCTCGTCCGGCCACGGGGTGTGCTGCGTCGCGGGCTACCCGCGGGCGCGCTGCTTCTAAACCCCAGATGCGGCTTGCCGTTGTCGCGCAACACGCTGGGGTTCGCGATCGGCGGCGATCCTCCTGTGCCAAGGTCAGTCCAGCCGGAGCAGGTCCTCCCCACCCGCCGGAGCGTCACCTGCCGTGACTTCCCTGAAAGCGCTCAATTAACTGAACTGCTGTGCGTCAGACCCGACCGCGCCGAGCCAGGTGACACATCGCCGGCGAGAAATGCAGCCAGACGTGCAGATGCGGATTCGAGCGTGTGATTGCGAACGTCCGCGGAGGCCTCATTCACCAGCTTCGCCCGAAGGACGGGATCCCGGACTATCGCCTCCAGCGCACGTGCGGCGGCATCCGGATCCGAGGGCGGGACGAGCAACCCCCGGCCTTCCACGACAGGAGGGACACCGCCGACCGCCGTGGCGACGACGGGGAGGCGGGCGGCGAACGCCTCGAGCAGCACCTGGGGCACCCCTTCGGTGAGCGAGACGTGGACCAGGGCATGGCTGCGCCGGTACAGGTCCCACAGCCCGCCATCGATGGCGACATGGCCGTGCAGCCGGGCGCGATCGGCTACCCCCAGGGCCTCGAGCCGCCGTGCCAGCTGCTCCCTCAGGCTTCCGTCGCCGCAGATCTCCAAACGCCACCGCGGGTCCGATTGGAGCAGCCGCTCGAGGATGTCCGCAAGAAGGAGCGGATTCTTCTCTGGATCGAGCCGTCCCACGCTGAGCGCCCGCAGTTCGTCGCCCTCGTAGTCACGGTCATCCTCGTCCGGAGTGGCAATGTCCTCGCCGCTGAGCAACGACACGTACATCATGTGCACCGACGCCCCTTTGCGATACCGCCGGGCCAGATCCGGACCGACCACGACCACCGGCATGCGCCGCGCCAGCAGCCGAAACGCGGCCTCCAGTAGATCGGCGGCAAGGTGGACCGCCCGCCGGCCTTTGTGGCGATGACGAACCAGCTCAGGGAGATTCTGGCGCAGGCCGAGCACGACCCGCCGGCGGCGAGCGGCCGCCAGGAGGGCAAAGGCGAGCGCCTGTGGAGGGTTCGGACCGAGGATCCAGACGACGTCGACCTCCGCCAGGGTCCGCCAGAAGCGCTTGACACCGGTCGGCAAGGTGCGCAGCACGTCGCCGAACCGAGCGCCGCTCGCATAGTGAGGCAGGGGAACGTACTCCACTCCGCGCATGGGATATGGGTAGGGCTCGGGAGCGGGATCCAACCGGCCGATCACCACCAGCCGCGCATAGTGGTCGGCCAGTTCCCGGATGAACAACGCAAACGGAAGCTGAGCTCTCACCTCACCGTTGTTGACACGGTAGGAGAAATCACAGTAGACCGCGAGTCGCAGGGCCCGCGGCGACTGACCTTGGCCGAGCGGGGACGGGGCGCCAGCGGGCGACTGAACCGCCCCGGCGCGGAGGTCTGGCTGCCCCGACAGACAAAAAGCGTGAGATCGCTGACTTGATGCAGACACCGGCTTCCCGCCCGTGGACGTGACACCCGATACTGACCAGCGAACCCACTCGCCCCGAGTCCTGGTTCGCTACGCGGGCCGCATCTTACTACAGGAATCCAGGTCGCCTCAAGCGACCGACGCGACCTCGGCGCGCGTTCTCTCCGCGTGGTTGGCTTCCACAGAAAAACCGCCTATCCTGCCGCTATGGGCGACGGATCACGCCAACGGCGGGTCTTGAACTGACCGAGGGGCGGCGTGGGGCAAATCGATTACGGTTACACGTGGCAAGACCTCGTGCTCCCCGAGGACGAGTTGGAGCGGCTTCGCTCGCTCTCCCGCTATCTACGGTTGGGAGAGCGCTACGTCTCCGGGCAGAGCGGGAACACGTCCATCCGGCGAATGCCGGCCCGGCCGGTCCTGTTCCTCGGGGCCGCCGGGACGGGTAAGACGATGGCGGCGCAGATCGTCGCCGCCGACGCCGGGGTGCCGATCCATACCTTCGATCTCGCCGCCGCGCTTGCCTCCGACTCGCCCGGATTCGATCACCTCTCGGCACGCGCGTTTCAAAGCGCGGCGCGCGACGGCGCGATTCTGATCGTCGACGGCGCCGGGATGCTCTTGCCCCGGCCGGCGCCCGCGGATTGGCGCGGACGGAGGTCCGCGTCGCCCAACCGGCCCAGCGAGGGCGGCGGGCCGGCTGACGCCGACAGTCACGATACCGGTGAAACGTCACTGGCGCGGCTGCTCGAGCGCACCGAACGCTTTGACGGGCTGGTGATCTTCACCTCAACCGTGACGCACGGGATCGGTCCGGCAGTAATAGTCCGCTTCCGGGCTGTGGTCACGTTCCCGCTCCCGGACACCGCGGCGCGAAAGGAGATCTGGCGTCGCTCTCTCCCAGCGGACCGGGAGTTGACGGAGAGCAACCTGGATTATCTGGCCGGCTGGCTGCAGTGGCCGGGCGGCACCATCCATCGCTGCTGCCTGGCGGCCGCCGACGAGGCCTCCCGAGAGGGCGTCCCCGTTCAACTTCGCCACGTGGCCGGCGTACTGGACCAGTTGCATCACAGCGGCGGACGGCCCGCGGGCACCCCCGCACCGCCACCGGGACCGATCGGGCCCGGGCCCGACACAACGCCGCCGGCGCCGATCCGATCCGGGACCGACACAACGCCACCCGGACCAGACCGCTCCGACCCGGCGGTGCCGCCGCCGCCGGCCCCCGTCCGCACCGGCCGGACGATGGTCCCGGGGCGGGCTGACTCCGGGGCGGGGCCGGTGGGCTCCGAGGCGGCCGCCGGGGTTGGGGCGGCGCGCCCCGGCCGTCGCTGGCCGTTGGCGGCGGGCGTCGTGGTCGCCGTGGCGGTGATCGCCGGAATCGTCGCGTTGGTCACCGCCGGCAGCGCGCGGCCCGGAGCCGTGAGGACGGCGTACGTCGACGCCGTGCGCGTGTCGCTGCCCCCGACCTGGCGGCAGAGCACTCCCACGGCGCGGCCCTCACTGGGACTCACCGGTGAGCTGGCGGCCGTCTCGCCGGCTCCCGCCCGCGGCGAACTGGTGATCGGCAGGATGGCCCCGGGCGAGACGGCGCCGCTGCCGCAGGCGCTGCTGGCCACCCTCCCCTCCACGGTCACGCCCCAGATCGTCAAGGTCGGTCGGCTGGTGTTCTACCGGTACCCGGGCGCTGCCCCGGCCGGCGGATCCGGGGGGCAGTCGATCTACTCCATGCCGACGACGAGCGGCACGGTCGTCGGCGTGTGCCGGTCGCAGGCGCGCTTCGCCTCGTTCACGAGCAGTTGTGAACGCGTCCTGGGCACGGTGCAGCTGGCGTCGGGTAGCGCGCTTCCACTGACCTTGAGTACCGGCTATGCGCGCCAGCTCAACGCCGTGATGGGCCGGCTCAATACCGTGCGCTCGAGCGCCGGGCCACAGCTCGCCGCCGGCATCGGCAATCGTGCCCAGGCAGCCGCTGCGACGAAGCTCGCATTGGCCCACGGCCAGGCGGCGTCTGCGCTGGTCCACCTCACCGCGGGTGTGGCGGCGGCCGCCAATGCGGCCCTGGCCCACGCCCTCCAGCTGACCGCCAACGCGTACAGTGCGCTCGCCCATGCCGCCGCCCATAGCGATGCCCCGGCCTACCGGAGGGCGCGAGCCGATCTGGCCAGCTCAGCCCAGGCGCTCAGCCTGGCCTTCGCTCAGTTGAGGCGTCTCGGCTACCAGGTCGCGTGACCGCGCGGTCAGCCGCCCCCGCCGGACACGCCTGAGCCCGCCGAGCCCCCCGAGCTGCTGCCACCACTCGACACCCCGCTCGTGGGGGGCCCGCTGCCGCCACTCGACAACCCGCTCGTGGGGGGCCCGCTGGGTGCGGGGCTGGGAGCATGCCTGCTGGGAGCAGGCGTGCTGGGTGCCGGGCTCGGAGCGTGCGTGCTCGGTGGGGGCGGGCTCGACGCGCTGGAGCTGCCGCCGCCGGAGCTGGCCTGGGAGTCGCCGACCCCGCTCTGCGAGCCCGCCGAGGAGGTGACCGGAGGCCGAGAGGCGGCCGGGTGGCTGGCCCGCGTGACCTTGACCGCGGGAGCCGCCGAGACGACGGGCGCCGCGGCAACGTGGTGGGACGGCGCGCGGTGGGACCGCGGGGGTCGCGTCGCCCGCGCGTGATGGATCGGCCGTAACGTGAGCGGCCCGGGCGCGGCGACCTGATTCGGCGCGACCACCTTGACGGCGGGCTCGACGACGCTCGCGGTGACGTGCGGCCGGATGCCCGCGCCGGCATGGGTCCCGGTGACCTCCCGTACGACAAACGCGGCGCCGAATGCCAGCACGAGCAGGGCCGCGCCGAGCAGCGGCTCGCGCCGCCCGAAGACCCGCCGCGCGTGTCCGCCAGATCCTCCGCGCCGGTCAACGCTCTCGCCGGCAGTTGCACCTACTGCCAACCTTGGTCCCCCATTCCCACGGGTCGATGCTGGACGGAAGTATACGGCCGCGGCGGCCGCCGGCCAAGCTCTCCAGACGTCCGCACCGCGCCCCTACGCTGCCTCAGCTCGGTGTGTAGGTCGCGTACAGCGCCATCTGCTGGCTGTCGATAGTGGTGACCGGGCCGAACGGATCGCTCGGTCCCGCGGTGTAGGTGTTGGCGTTGTAGTCGCGGCTGTTCGCCACGCTGCTGTAGCGATAGCCGGCAACGCTCCCGGTGCCCCCGGTGATGACGCCGATCCAGTAGTTGCCGGCCGTCAGGTTCGGTGGCGTGGCGAAGCTGAGGTCGTACCAACCCGCCGGATTCGTGTTGGCGAAGCTCAGCTGGTTCGTGACCGCGACCAGGGATCCCGGAGCCCCGCCGGAATCGGCGTAGATGAGACCTTCGATCGCCTCCGTGCCCGTGGTGGACGTTGGCTGGAGGTAGACCGTCAACTTGCTCACGGTCGCGTTCACGCTCAATGCATATCGGTTGACCCGTTTGCGGTTTGCCGAGAAGCTGTCCAGGCCGGTGCCCACGCTGGTCTTGCCGAACGTGCCCTGCACCGTCGCAGTCGGGCCTGAGGTCGCCGTCGCCGAGCCGGCGGAGTTGGTCGCCGTCACCGCGGCCTCCAACGTCATGCCGACGTCCGCGTTTGTGACGGTATAGGTCGACAGGGTCGCCCCAGAGATCGCGGCACAGTTGTTCCCGTTCGTGTCGCACCGCTGCCATTGATAGCTGTAACCACTGGGTGACCCGGTCCACGACCCGGTAGTCGTGCTCAGCTGCAGGCCCACCGATGCGGTCCCGGAGATCGCCGGCGGGTTGTTGTTCGACGGGGGTGTGGACGCCGGGGGCGGGACGGTGTAGGTCGCGTAGAGCGACATCTGCTGGCTGTCGATTGTCGTGACCGGGCCGAACGGGTTGCTCGGTCCCGCGGTGTAGGTGTTCGCGTTGTAGTCGCGGCTGTTGGCAACGCTGTCGTACCGGTATCCGGCGACGCCGGAGCTGGTGCCCGTGATCACGCCGATCCAGTAGTTGCCGGGCGCCAACGCCACCGGGGTGGGGAACGTAAGGTCGTACCAGCCCGCCGTGTTGGTGCTGGCGAACGTCAACGGGTTCGTGACGGCGACCAGCGATCCCGGTGCCCCGCTGGAGTCCGCGTAGATGACGCCTTTGATCGGCTGGGTGCCACTGGAGGAAGTCGGCTGCAGATAGATCGACAGCTTGCTCACCGATGCGTTCGTGCTCAACGCGTACTTGTTGACCCGTTTGCGGTTGCTGCTGAACACGTCCGATTTCGCGCCGACGGTGGTCTTCCCGAACGTGACGGGTGGCGGAGGCGAGCCCGTGCATCCTGGGAGCGCCGCACAGACATCGAGGCGCCCACCGGTCCGCACCAGGCCCGTGAGGGACGGGAGGGGATGAACGTTGTCGAGGATGTCGGCCTTCAGCGCCGTCACGGACTGATACCCGGTCGACAAGATCAGCGCCGCCGCCCCTGAGACCTCGGCCGCCGACATCGAGCTGCCACTGATGTAGCCATAGGTCGAGCCGCGCAGGGTCGAATAGATGTTGGCGCCGGGCGCGGCCAGGTCAACCGTCGTCGGGCCATAGTTCGCCCAGGTCGGCAGGTGGTCGTTCTGGTCGGTCGCAGCGACGCAGATCTCGTTCGGCCGATCGTAGTCGCAGGGATAGCGGGGCGTGACATCGTTGTTTGCTTTGGTGTTTCCGGCCGGAGTCACGAACAGAATGTCGTTGGCCCCGAGCTGGTCGATCTCGTTGGAGAGAGCCTGTGAGAAGGCCGTTCCGACGAACGTCGGGGAATCGTTCACGACGCGGACGTTCACGCCGGCCTGTTTCGCCCCAATCACCAACTGGAGGGCCGCGATCAGGTTGCTCGTCAACCCGCTGCTGTTCGAATCAAGCCACTTGACCGCCATGATCGAACTCGTCTGGTTCACTCCGGTGACGCCGATTCCGTTGTTGCCGACGGCGCCGATGATGCCCGCGACGTGCGTACCGTGGCCGTTGTAGGCCGTGTCGTTGTCCATCGGATCGCACGCATTTTCCCCGGCGACCACATTGAAACCGAAGGTTCCAGCCGGGCACCCCTCCAGACCACCGGGATTGGTCCACATGTTTGCCGCCAGGTCCGGATGCGTGTACTGGACGCCGGTGTCCGTAACGGCAACCACGACCGACGTGGACCCGGTCGTCACGTTCCATGCCGGCACGACGTCCTCATCTGCGCCAGGAGTGCCGACGGTCCCATTGACCGACTGGCCGGTGTTCTGCAGGCCCCACTGCAGCGGGAACTGCGGGTCGTTGGGCAGCCCATTGGCCTGCATCACATAGTCGGGCTCGGCATAGCTGACAGCGGGATCGCGCTTGAGCCGCTGGATCACGGCCGGGACGGTGCCGGACGCAACGCTCAGGAGGTCTCCCGTCCCCAGCGTCTGAGCACGACCTCCTCCGGCGCCGTTTTCGATCGAGCTCTGACGAGCGGCGGAGACGCCGCGCTTGAAGCCGACGAGCACGTGGACAGAGCTATACGGCCCGGCTGGGCTCGACGAGATCGGCCCCAGGCTCGTGTCCAACTGGGGCGCAACCGGGCCATGGCCGGACCCTGGCTGACCCATCAGGATGCTCAGGGGCTGGGAAGCTGCCCGGCTGTTGGCCGTGGTGGCGTTCATGAACACGCCGATTGCCACCAGAAGCATTCCCAGCGCAACTCCGACCCGGCTAATCATCTTCACCACCATCACTTGTCAGCCTTGACAACCATCACTGTCAGGTTCCGCTGCAACCCCCCGCCCGGCCCGCCAGCACCCTCCCGCGGCGAAGGCGCTACTCATGCCCCACGCCCGCAGTTATCAGCGCCAGAGAATCAGCATCATCGTGTCCGGACTCCACTTCGCGGGAATGCAGTTGGGTCGGCGGCGATGCGCGCCGGCGCGAATACCGGGCCGCCATCAGGGGGACCGAGCCCACCATCGCCAGGAAGGGAAGTGGATCATCGCCGGCCCACCATGCCCCCTCCTCGACTCCCCGCATCGACCGCAGCCAACCCATCACGGTCAGATCGCGTTCGCGTCCCAGCTGCGCAGAGGTCAGCAGGTCGTACGGCTCGACGATCCACCGGCGACCGTCGCGGGCGCGCGTCTCAGGGACGGCATGGCCGGTGAGATCCAGGTACGCCGTGCGGACGACGTCCAGACCGTTGGCGCCGGTGAACAGCCGGAACGTGCTGCCGATTCTCGGGTTGACGTCAAGCAGCTTGTAGCTCCCGTCCCGGGCGTCGTATCGGAAGCCCATGTCGATGATGCCCTCGTAACCGACCTCGCGCAATAACGATTGGGCCGCGCTGGCGATCGCTTCATTCCAGACGCACACCCCAAGCGTCGTCGGGCCCGTGCGGGGTCCGCGCTGACGGAGTTTTTGACCGGTGAACGCGCACAGACACCGCGATTCGTTCCCGAAATACCCGTTGAACATCCAGATCGAGTCAGATCCGCCCGGGATGTGCTCCTGGACGATCACCTGCGGTTCGACTGGGGAATCCATTCGCCGGTAGCAGTCGACCAGCTCGGACCGCGAATGCACGATCGCCACGCTG
This sequence comes from Solirubrobacteraceae bacterium, assembly GCA_051985625.1. Classification (GTDB taxonomy): domain Bacteria; phylum Actinomycetota; class Thermoleophilia; order Solirubrobacterales; family Solirubrobacteraceae; genus Palsa-465. Next base: position 22,978 of record JBPYFQ010000018.1, on the reverse strand, counting down.
GGGGCCAAGGGATCATTCGACGCGACCCAGGCGGCCGAGCGCTTGAGCACGACCGGATAGCCGAACGCCTCGGCCGACTCGATTGCGGCCGCCTCCGAACTGGGAAGACGCGACTCTGGCGCCGGGACGCCGATTCGGCGGCACAGCTCGTGCATTGCCCACTTGCTGGCCAGTATCCGATGCGCGCCGGCGCGCGCGTGGGGCATCAGGAACCGCTCGGCCAGGCGATCTCGGTAGTCGCTGGCGAAGATCGCGCTCTCGTCGTCAATCGGCAGCAGCATGATCTTCGGACGGTTCTGCGCGAAATTCAGCAGCGCCTCGAGTAGCCCCTCCTCCGGCGCGTCCGGTAATTGGACCCCGGCCACGACATACCGTGAACGCATGGCCGGTTGCCGGTGCCTCGTGCGTACCGCGTACACCGGGATTCCGAGACGCCCGGCGCTACGGGCCACGCTCACCACGGTGTGCTGGAGGTGCGCGAAGCTGCGACGGAGGACCAGGATCGGCGTCGTGGTGTCGAGCTCCCCCTCCAGCGCGGGGCCCACTTTGGCGGCCGGCCTGATCATGCGCTCAAGCTCATCGTGCGCGCGCTCACGACGAGTTCGCCGTGGTGGAGCTCGTACACGTCATCGAGGTCGTCGATGTGCTCCAGGATGAAGTCGAGATCGTGCTGTTGCCCCGTCTTGGCGAGGTATTCCGCGCTCTTGCCTTCGAGGATGATGTCGTCGGGGGCATCGCCCCACCGCCTGACAAGCTCCTCCACGAAGACGTCGCGAGGTTCGTAGCCGGCCTCCATCAGGTGCCTCGCCATCCGTGCGCAGCACAGGCGATCCTCGTCGCGAAACTCGCCCCGGCTCTCGCCCGCCAGGAGCACGACCTGGTCGTGTGCGGCGATCAGCCGCTCGCATTGGGCCCGGACGTTGCGAAGACAGGCGGCGTAGGTGAGTCCTCGCCTGGCCGCGCTGCACAGCACCCCGGTGCCCGAGGTGGACAGGAGGATCACCGGACGCTCCAACTCGGTCGGACGGAGCATCTCGGCGGGGCTGTTCTGAAGGTGGAACCCATACGGCTTGTTGCCTCCGAGCTCCCCGACCAGGAGGGGATTCTCCAGTCGCGCAGCGAGCGGTACGGCCTCCTCCAGCGAGGCCACCGGGAAGCACCTGCGGCCGGCCGCCACAGCGGTGACGGCGGTCGTGGTCGCCCGGATCACGTCCACCCCCACGGTGACCCAGCCATCGCCGGCCTCCCCCAGGCTCGGGTACCGACTGATCGCGACGATCCCGCCCACGGCTCAGGCCTGGCTCATCGAGGGCTGATGCTCCACCGGGCGCAATGCCGGGTTGGCAAACGCGTCGGAATGCAGCCCGCGGCGATAGATCTCGACTCGCAACAGCTCCGCCAACGGCACGTTGGCCAACTGGATCTCCGGACCGAAGTGGTCAAGCAGGGCGAACTGGCTGCGCTTGCTGGGCGCCTCGAAGAGCAACCCGGTGAGCCCGAACGTATCCACCAGCTGCTCCGCCAGGCCGGCATCCAGCTGTCCGCTGACATCGAACAGCCCGACGGCAGCAGCGCTCTCCCGGGCCTCGACGATCAGCCGGCGTGCGCCTGCGTCCAGCCACTGCTCGCCCTCGGCAATCAGCTCGGGCAGCTGACCCGCGTCGAACTCGCCGCCATGCTTCTTGCCCATCTCGTATTCGACTTCAAGTCCTCTCTCCGCCGCCATGCGGACGACCTCCCGGGGAGACAGCCCGGGGTCGGTGAAGCCAGAGCCGCATTCGATCCCGTCGAATTCGACATCGGCGCACAGATCGAGATAGGCCGGCAACTGCCCCTGTGCGACCGCGACTTCGTACGGGCCGCCACCGGTGCACACTCGGACCCCCGCCCGGCGGGCGGCGCGCACCTTCCGACGGGTGGCGGACTGGTCGGCGATCATCCAGCAGGCCATCGAGATCTTGAGGCTCAGCATCAAGTGCGCGCTTTGCTCGAGATGGCTCTCCAGCACCACGGGCGCGACCCCGGGATCAAACGGGCAAGTTGCCGGCGCGAGTTCGCGCACGCCAATCTCGCGAAGATAGTCGCCAAACCGTATTGAAGACACCAGATTCTTACCCCCGTACTTGCGTTCTGCCCCAATGAACGCCACCCCGTCGTGCTGCTCCGGCGCGACGGGGTGGAGTATAGCTCTGAGAGGCCGCAACGCAAGCGGGTTGTGACTTATCTGGTACCGGTCAGCAGGCGTGGTAGGTCTGCCGGCTGATCAGGTGATAGTGGCGCTTCGTCGTCGCCACGATCTTGATTCTGACCTTCCCCTTCTTCGGAAGCCGCCGCAGGGTCACGTTGTGGAAATGGTGACGTTGGCGCACGCGGCGGCGCCCGTTGACGTAGACGTCGATCTCCACGATCCCGTGGTGGCGGCGGGCCAGCGTCTTGAGGCGAAGGAACAGCTTGCGCTTCGCTACGCAGGCCTTGGCGGGCGGCAGCCCAGCCTGGCTCGGCGGCACCGTCGTCCCGATCGACGCCACCGGGGTCGTCCTCGGCAGGCCGCCGCCGCCAGAACCGGCGGAGTGGCCCCAACTCTGGTTGAGCTCGGCGTACCACATCTGCGCGAGCCAGTCGACGGTCTCATGACCGGTCTGGGCGTTGCATTGGTAGTTAGGGCGCCCGACACAGCGCCACGGGGACGTACCCGTCGGCAGGATCTGGTCGGTATCGAAGCCGTTGTAGACGATGAGCCCGGTGCCGTTTGTCGAGTACGCGACCTGCGCCCCTTGCTCGTTGCGCGCGTTCGTGCCCTTCACCAACGCGAACCACCGCGAGTCCAGCGAGGTCAGCATGTTCGCATCGCCGATCGCGTCCGTGAACCTCCCCAGCTCGTTGAGATCCACGAACGCGGCATCAGCTGGGTTGGAGCTGATGAGGCCACTGTTGGCCAGGATCTGCGAGGTCCCAGTTGTCGATCCGCAGGCGTTACAGCTGGCGCCGACCAAGGTGGAATCAGAGTTCGGGAGCAGCCACGTGTAGTCGCCCCCGCTGGTCTCATCCGAGTCGTGGATGAGGAGCTTGCCACCGTTGGCCACAAACTGCGCCAGCGCGGCCCGATCCGACGCCGACAGGTTCGACGTCCGCACCTGGATCAGCGCCACGGTGTCGTAGTGCGACAGAGCCGCCAGCGTGATGGGGTTGTTCCCCAGCGACGTGAAGTTGAACTTGCCGAACGATTCGCTGGGCCGTCCGGCGACGGCCGTCGTCGTCGGCATGACCCCGTCCGGGCCATCGGGCGGGACCGGCCCCGCTCCGGGAATCAGCAGGACGTTGTGGCTGGCCGGAAGCGCCATCGCCGGCGATGCCGAGATGGCGATCGCGGCGAGCACAATGCCCGCCAGTCCGAGGCACCGCGCGGTGATCGCTGTCCACCGGCGACGCACCCCAGACCGCATTTTCTGCTCGACCCTTCCCTGGGTCCTGCTGTCACCCATCGGGTGAATGTGGCTTCCAGCCATCTCGCTCCAGTCCCCTGTTGTTAGTGCCCAGTGCCCTCAGTCGGCCCAATGCATTCAGGCCCCACAAAACCCCTTCCAGGTATCCTCTCAGGCCCGTCAAGGGGCAGAACAACGAGGTCCGGTCCCGAGCCCCGTACCTTGCGCCCTCAGTTATGATCTCCGCGGTTGAGTCTGTGCCGACGGGGACGGACATCTGGATTCGGGGGCAACGAGTTGAAGGTTGAGGGGGCGGTGACTTTGGCACGCGTGCCGGTGGCGGGAGCGAACGAGGACACGGGCGAGGCGAGTGTCGATCCGCCCGACGCCGAGATTCAGGGCCTGGTCGATGCCCACTTCGAGGCGGCCTCGCCGTTCTGGGCGAACATCTACGAGGGTGACGACGTCTACGCCATCATTCACCAGCGCCGCAGGGCCACCGCTCTGGCCTGGATCGAGGAGCTGCATCTGCCGCTCGGATCGAGGGTCCTGGAGGTGGGGTGCGGGGCCGGCCTGACGGCCACGGAGCTCGCTCGGAGGGGCTTTGACGTGGACGCGACGGACACCGTGCCTGAAATGATCGAGCTCACTCGCCGGCACGCAGAACAGGCGCATGCCGGTGCACAGCTCCGGCCGGCGCTTGACGATGTCCATGCGCTCTCCTTCGACAGCGATGTCTTCGACGTGGTGGTGGCCTTGGGGGTCATTCCATGGCTGCACTCGCCCCAGACGGCCATCCGCGAGATCGCTCGGGTCCTCAAGCCGGGCGGCTACGTGATCGTCAACGCGGACAATGCAGCCCGGTGGATCGATCTGGTTGATCCGCAGTACAACCCGGCTCTGAAGCCGCTGCGAGAGGCGCTCAAACGAGTTCTCAGTCGGCTTGGGATACATCGGTCACGGAGAGGCGCGCCCGCGCGGAGGCATTCGCTCACAGAATTCGAGCGGCAGCTTTCGTCGGCCGGCCTGCACACGACGAAGGGGCTGACCCTCGGTTTCGGCCCGTTTACGTTCTTCGGCCACCGACTGCTACCGCCGCGGCTGGAACCGAGACTTCATCGCTGGCTCCAAGGACGTGCTGACCGGGGCGTACGCGGCATCCGATCGGCCGGGGCGCAATACCTCGTGCTGGCCCGCAAGACGGCGAGCGAGCGCAGTTAACCACCAGAGCGCCGGAATGTCTCCCCTCGCCGAGCTGCAGACGAGCGCCTGGTACGGAGACACGACCGTCGCCCTGGGCATGCCCGACGACTGGCAGGTCACGACCTTGTGGCCAGACACTCCGCCGCCGCTCGACGACGACCAGATCGCGGAGGCGCTCGAGCGGCCGGTCGGTCAGCCGACGATCAGGGAGCTTGCCCGGGGGAAAACGCGCCCCCTCATCATCGTCGATGACCTGACTCGACCCACGCCGGCGGCGCGGGTGATCCCGCATGTCCTGCAACACCTCGCCGCGGCCGGAGTCGCCAAGCGAAACATCACGTTCCTGATGGCCACCGGCACGCATGGCCCGCCGGGACCGGGAGGCATGGAGAAGAAGGTGGGGTCGGAAGCCAGTTCCTGCCGCCTGCTCGTGCATGACCACCGACGAGGCTTCGTCCGGGTGGGCCGCACCTCCTTTGGGACGCCCGTACTCGTCGATAGAGAGGTGGCGGCCAGCGACTTCGTCCTCGGTATCGGAGGCGTCTATCCCCAGAATTCCACGGGCTTTGGCGGAGGATCCAAGCTCGCACTCGGAGTGCTCGGCCGGCCCTCCATCGTCCGCCTCCATTACGGACATCCGAGCGTGAAGGGGAGCTACGACGTCGATAACGACTTTCGCCGGGATCTGGACGAGATCGCGCGGATGATCGGCCTGCACACCACGATCGGGTTACACGTTGACGCCAATCGGGAGGCGGTGCGGATCGTCACCGGCGACCACAACCTCTACTACCGCGACGCAGTGACGTTCGCACAGCAGAGGTACACGGCACCCCTTCCGGGTGAGGCGGATGTCGTCATCTCCAACGCCTACCCGATGGATGTGTCGTTGACGATGATGCACATCAAAGGCGCCATCCCGCTTCTGCACGCCAAGCCGGGAGCATCCAGGGTGCTGGTGGCCGGATGCCCGGAGGGCGCCGGCTACCACGACCTGTATCCGTTCATCGGCGGCCCGCGGTTTGCGCGGCAGCGTGGCTGGGCTCGAAGCGTACTGGCCCGTCCGCGAGCCGTACCGGCGAAAGCGGCGGGCAAGGTGCGGCAACGGATGGTCCGCGGCCGGCGGCCACCGCCGCAGGCGACCCGCGCACCAGCCTCCGAGGCTCCGGCAAAGACGAACCCGATCTGGCTCTACGCCCCGGGGGAAGGCGGCAGCAGGCTGCCCGCGGAGATTCCAAGGATGACGCTCTGTGACACCTGGGAGCGCGTGGTCGACACCGTCATCCGCGAACAGGGACCGCGGACGGAGCTCAAGGTCGTGATCTACCCGTGTGCTCCGCTCCACGTCCTCGACCTGCCGCACACGACGGAGCCCCCGGTCAGTCGCGCCGAGGCTAGGGCGCGCGGTTGAGCGAGCCCGAGCGGAACGGGCGCTCGTCGATCTCCACGCGCCGATAGCCCGCGTCGCGGACGGCGGCGATGACGCGGTCAGGGGCTGCCAGCGCGCGCGGCAACTCGTCGGCCCCGATCTCGATCCGGCCCAGCTCGCCATAGTGGCGGACCCGCAGCACCTGGAAGCCGAGACCCTTCAGCGCCTGCTCCGCGCGGTCGACGCGAGCCAACGCCGTGCGCGTCACCGCGGTCCCGTACGGGAGGCGCGACGCCAGGCAGGGGGAAGCCGGCTTGTCCGCGCTCGGGATGCCGAGCTCCCGCGCCAGCTCCCGCACCTCCGGTTTGCCGACGCCGGCCTCGAGCAGCGGGTGGCGGACGCCGTGCTCGGCGGCGGCGCGCAGTCCTGGCCGCCAATCACCCGCGTCGTCGGCGTTCGCGCCTGACAGAACCGCTTCGTACCCGCCCTCCTGCGCGAGCAGCTGGAGCCGGTGGTAGAGCTCGGACTTGCAGTGAAAGCAGCGGTACCTGTCGTTGCGCCGGTACGCGGCCTGGGCGAGCTCGTCGGTGGTGACCGTCCGAAACGCAATGCCGATGGCGGCGGCGACGGCGCGCGCGCCATCCAGCTCACCGGTGGCCAGGGCCGGCGAGACGGCGGTGACGGCGAGGGCCCGCTCGCCCAGGGTCCGGGCCGCGACCGCCGCCACGAGTGAGGAGTCCACCCCGCCGGAGAAGGCGACGACGGCGCTGCCCAATGGGCTGATGAGCCCCTCCAGCTCGGCGATCCTGGTCATGCAAGCTGGCGGGCGGCGGACAGCGCCGCGGCCCAGACGGACTTCACCGTCGCGCCGGTCACGCTGGCGACCGCCGCGCAGTCGTCGTGCTGGGGCTTGACGTTGACGATTCGCCCGTCCAATAGGCCGAGCTTGACTCGCACCTGACGACCATCGACATCGACCATCCGTTCCTCTCGCTCCAGTTCGTATCGATGCAACCGGGACACGCGCACGCCCAGCGCGGTCGTCTCCTCCAGGATCGCTCGGGCGACCGCCGCCTCCGTCTCCGGGCGCGTGAGAGCCGAGAGGACGATTCCCGGCCGCCCCTTCTTCATGGCGACCGGGGCCGTCCACACGTCGAGCGCGCCGGCGGCATAGCAACGTTCGACCGAGTCCGGGACGAGCTCCGGGCTGAGGTCGTCCAGGTTCGTCTCCAGCAGGGCAACGTCGTGGTCCGCCTCAGCAGGGCGCAGCGCACCGCGACCGAGCAGCACTCGAACCAGGTTCGCGCGTTCCGGGAAGTCGGCCGAACCGGCCCCGTATCCGATGCGTTCCAGGGTCATTGCGGGTAGCGGTCCCCAGGCATCGGCGAGCGTCGACGCCAGCGCGGCGCCCGTCGGCGTCACGAGCTCGGCCTCGATGTCGACGCCGAATACGGGCGCGCCGACGAGCAGCTCCGCGGTGGCGGGCGCCGGCAGCGGCAGGACCCCGTGCGCGGCCCTGACGACTCCATGGCCCATCGGCAGCGGCGAGCACTCCAGCCGGCGTACGCCCAACTCCTCCAGTAGCGAGACGGCCCCGACGACGTCGACCAGCGTGTCGACGGCGCCGAGCTCATGGAAGCCGATGTCCTCGGCGGGGACGCCGTGGATCCGGCCTTCGACCGTGGCGAGTCGTTGGAATACCGCGATCGCTCGCTCCCGCACCGAGTCCACGAGCTCGGCAGTCTCCAGCTGCTCACGGATCAAGCGCCAGCTTCGGTGGCCGTGGTGGTGTCCCTCACCGGAGACGACGTCGAGATGGAGCGCGCCGATCCCATGCCGCTCGACTCGTACCAGGCTGACGTCGACGCCCTCCAGGCCGAGCCGGCCTGGCACCGCGCGCAGCGCCTCCTCCGGCGCGCCCGCGTCCAGCAGCGCAGCGATCAGCATGTCTCCCGAGACGCCACCGGCGCAGTCCAGATAGGCGATCACTCGCGGCCCCGCGCGATCCGTGCCGCGATCGTGCCCGCGCCGAACCCATCGTCGATTCCGACGACCGCCAACCCGGCGGCGCACGACGTGAGCATCGCGTTGAGCGCGGTTCGGCCACCATCGGCTACGCCGTAGCCGACCGACGTCGGGACTCCGATCACGGGGGCCGCGACCAGGCCACCGACGACGCTTCCGAGCGCCGCATCCATGCCGGCGACGACGACAACGCAATCCGCACGTTCGAGATCGGGCAGGGCAGGAACGATCCGGTGCAGTCCGGCGACGCCCACATCTTCGTGGACGACGACGTCGGTGCCGAGCAGCTCGGCTCGGACGCGGGCCTCGTGGACAGCGGGGCCGTCGGACGTGCCGGCGGAGACGATCGTCACCACGCCACGCGGCTCGGGCACCGCCCGCGCGACCCACACCAGCCGGGCCTGCTCGTGCTCCTGAGCGTCGTCGGCAACGTCGCGTACAGCTCGGCGGATGTCGGGGTCCGCGCGAGTCACGAGCACGCTCCCGGCGCCGCCCTCCAGCATCGCGCCCACGATCTCGGCCACCTGATCCGGGGTCTTGGCCTCCGCCAGTACCGCCTCGGGCGCTCCTTGACGGAGTTCCCGGTGGACGTCGACGCGGGCGAAGCCAAGGTCCTGGTAGGGGAGCTTCACCAGCCGCTCAAGCGCCGTGCTCGGCTCAACCTCGCCACACTGCACGCTCTCCAGCAACGTCTTCAGATCATCCCGCAGGCCCGGCATCGCCCCATCACCTCGTCGCGCAGACCCGGCATCGGCCCCATCACCTCGCCGCGATGCTACTGGAACGAGATCACCCCCAGCAACGCCGCTCCCCCAGACGCCCCGGGGGCGTCAGCCTCGTCCACCACGCGTACGACGGCTCGGCTCAGTTGCCTGCGTCCGATGTACGTACCGGACCTTGCAGCGCCTGCCCCCGTTCCTGGCACAGGCCCTCAGCGCAGCGTTGGCGGCCTGGGTCCGGTTCGAGCCCCACGCGGCGCCCCACCGTGGAGACTTCCGGCCGTTGGGAGCGCTGGCGAACGCCATCCAGCCGTTGTAGACCCACAGCGATAGCCGACAACGGTTTCGATACCGCGCCGAGGTCTTCCTCCGGCATTGCCGCAGCGCGGCCTGCTGGGCCTTCGCCCGCGTGGCTGCAAAGCCTGCGTACACCCTCAGTGATGGCCCGTATGCCAGCGCGCCGTAGATGTCGGCCGGCTTCAGCGGTGGCGGGGTCGTGTGCGTCACCGTCTGAACGGGTGGTGTCGGCTGCGTCACGGTTGGCGGGGATGGCGTCGGATGCGATGGCGTCGGAGACGGATTCGGGGATGGCTTCGGCTTCGGCTTCGGTGGAGGCGGCGGCGGGGGCGGTGGCGGCGGCGGCGGTGACACGCACCCGGGGAGCGCCTGGCAGACATCGAGCCGCCCGCCCGTGGAGACCCTCCCGGCCAATGCGGGCAGTGGGTCGACGTTGCCGAGGATGTCCTGCTTGAGCTGGTCAACCGACCAGTCTGGCTGGCTGGAGAGGATCAGCGCGGCCGCCCCTGACACCTCCGCCGCGGCCATCGATGTGCCGCTGATGGTCCCGTAACAGGCCGGCGGTGTCGTATCACCACATGGCTGCTGCTCGCCCTCCTGTGTGGCGGCGGCAGCGGCGGCGGCGGAGGTGGAGGCGGTCGATCCGCTGAGCGTCGAGTAGATGTTGACGCCCGGAGCCGCGAGGTTGACCGTCTTCGGTCCCCAATCCGACTGGACCCAGAGACCGTCGCTCTGGGTGCTGGCAGCGACGCAGATCTCGTCGGTCACGTTGGGCAGCACGCCGTAGTCGCAGGGATAGCGAGGCGTCGACGTCGGGTCGTTGTCGCTCTTTTGGTTGCCGGCCGCGGTGACGAACAGGATCCCGTTCGCGCCCAGCTGTCTGATCAGGTCGGCGACCTGCGGGTTATTGGGATCTGCGATGAAGGTGACCGAGTCGTTGACAACGCGAATGTTCACGCCCGCCTGCTTGGCTGCCAGCACCAGTTGGAGGGCCTTGATGAGGTTGGCAGTCGAGTCAGCGCTGTTCGAATCAAGCCACTTCACCGGCATGATCGAGGTCGTCCAGTTGACCCCAGTGACGCCGAGCTCGTTGTTGCCGACGGCGCCCATGATCCCGGCGACATGCGTGCCGTGGCCGGCGTAGGCCGTGTCGTCGTCCATCGGGTCGCAGGCATCCTCCCCGGCGACCACGTTGAAGCCGTGACTTCCGGCGGCGCAGTCCACCGGGCCGAGATTCGGCACGCTGAGATTCAGCCCTCCGGGATTCGACCACATATTGGCCGCCAGATCCGGGTGGTTGTAATCGACGCCGGTGTCCAGCTCGGCGATCACGATCGGCGCGGAACCGGTCGTCACCTGCCAGGCCGGCACGACGTGTTCCTCCGGAAGCGCCCACTGCTTCCCGAAGCTCGGGTCGTTCGGGACGATCCCGCTCGCCTGCGCGCCGCTCACGCCGAAGACCAGCACCATTACGGATGCCACGACCCCTGCTGCAACGCGCGCGGTCCCGCGTGGTTGTGCCCCCATGACACCCACGTAGGCGCCGAGTATACGTGCCCCTTCGAGCTTCTCCAGGCCTGCTGGTCTAGTTTTCGGCGGAAGCGCTGCGGGCCTGGGCTACACCCGTCCGAGCGGCCCGAACCGGGGCCGCGTCACACCTCGTGCTGCACCGACTCGCGGATCAGCCGGGTCACTTCGCCCCCGTCGGCACGGCCCTTGGACTCCCGCATGACGAAGCCGACCAGTGGCCCGATGGCCTTCATGTTGCCCGCCTTGACCTTCGCGGCCGCGTCCGGATCCGCGGCGATCGCCCGGGCGACCAGCTCCTGCAGGCCGTCGTCGCCCCCCAGCGCTCCCAGCCCCTCGCGCTCCACGATCGCCCGGGGGTCTCCCCCCTCGGCCACCAGCGTGGTCAGCACCTCGCGGGCGGCGTCCCGGCTGACCTCCTTGGCCGACACCATCGCCGCCAGCGTGGCCAGGGCCTCCGGCGAGACCCGGGATTCCGCGGGGTCGGCGTCGGAGCCGATCCGTTCCACCAGCTGCGGGATCCAGTTGTCGAACTCGGCCGGGGTGACGCCGTCGGCCGGCGCCGCGGCCAGGACCCGCTCGTAGTAGTCGGCCAGCTCGCGGCGGAAGGCGAGGTCGCGGGCCCGGCGGGGGCTCAGGCCCAGCTGGCGCTCAAACCGCTCGGCGCGCGCGGCCGGTAGCTCCGGGATCTGCTCGGCGGCGGCCGTCCGGATCTCGTCGGTCACGACCAGCGGCACCAGGTCCGGCTCGGGGAAGTAGCGGTAGTCGTGCGCCTCCTCCTTGGACCGCAGCGGCGTCAGACGCCCGCTGGTCGGATCGAAGTGCAGCGTCTCCTGGACGACCGGCCGGCCGCCCTGGGCCAGCTCGGTCTGGCGCGTGATCTCGGCCCGGATCCCCTGCTCCAGGAACCGGAACGAGTTCATGTTCTTGAGCTCGGTCTTGGTGCCGAGCGTGGTCGAGCCGGCCGGCCGGATCGAGATGTTGGCGTCGCAGCGAAGCGACCCCTCGGCCATGTTGACGTCCGAGACCCCGAGCTGGCGCAGCGTGGTGCGCAGCAGCGTCAGCCACTCGTGGGCCTGCTCCGGGGAGCGGAGGTCCGGCTCGGTGACGATCTCCACCAGCGGCGTCCCGCACCGGTTGAAGTCCACCACGCTGCGATCCGAGCCGTGGATCCGGCCGCTCTCGCTGACGTGGTTCAGCTTGGCCGCGTCCTCCTCGAGGTGGGCGCGGTGGATGCGCACCTGGCCCAGCTGCCCACCCCGGCAGATCGGCTCGTCGTACTGGGAGATCTGGTAGCCCTTGGGCGAATCTGGATAGAAGTAGTTCTTGCGGTGGAAGATCGACCGCTCGGCGATGTCCGAGCCGAGCGCCAGCCCGATCATCGTGGCGAACTCCACCGCCCGCGCGTTGACCACCGGGAGCGCGCCCGGCAGGGCCAGGCAGGTCGGACAGACGTGGGTGTTGGGCGGGTCGCCGAACGACAGCTCGCAGCCGCAGAACATCTTGGTGCGGGTCTTGAGCTGGACGTGGATCTCCAGGCCGATGACCGCCTCGAACTCGGTGGCCGCTCCATTCGCGGTGGTCCCGGTCATACCCGTGCCTTTCCGCCGTCGAAGCCGATGGCCCGCTCCAGCGCGTAGGCGGCGTCGAGCAGCCGGCTCTCGCTGAACGCGGGCCCGGCCAGCTGGAAGCCAACCGGCAGCCCTTCGGACAGCCCGGACGGGATCGAGATGGCGGGGATCCCGGCCAGGGGCATCGGCACCGTGCAGAAGTCGTTCAGGTACATGGCCAGCGGATCATCGGTCTTGGAGCCGAGCTCGAACGCCGTCCACGGGCTGGTCGGCGTGACGATGAAGTCGAACTGCTCAAAGGCCGCCCGGAAGTCCTCGCTGATCTTGGTCCGGACCTTGAGCGCGGTCCCGTAGTAGGCCTCGTAGTAGCCGCTGGACAGCGCGTAGGTGCCGAGCATGATCCGCCGCTTGACCTCGGGCCCGAACCCGGCCGCGCGGGTGGCCGAGTACATGTGGGTGATGTCGCCGGTGCCGTCGGCCCGCAGGCCGTAGCGCACTCCGTCAAACCGGGCCAGGTTGGCCGACGCCTCGGCCGGGGCGATCAGGTAGTAGGCGCTCAGCGCGTGCGGCGCATGGGGCAGCCGGCACGGGGCCACGGTGGCGCCGAGCTGCTCGGCGAGCGCCAGGGCGGCTTCGAAGCTGCCACGCACCCCAGCCTCCACCCCGCCCTCGGAGCCGGTGAGCTCCTCGGGCACGCCGAGGCGGATGCCCTTCAGATCGGTGGCCGTGGGCTTCTGGATCGTCCCCGGGAACTGCAGCGACGTTGAGTCGCGAGGGTCGTGGCCGACCATGTGGGCGAGCAGGAGCGCGGCGTCAGTGACGTCGCGGGTGAGCGGGCCGGCCTGGTCCAGCGAGGATGCGAACGCGATCATCCCGTAGCGCGAGCAGGAGCCGTAGGTCGGCTTGAGCCCGACGATCCCGGTGAGCGCGGCGGGCTGGCGGATCGAACCGCCCGTGTCGGTGCCGATCGCCCAGGGGGCGAGGCCGGCGGCCACGGCGGCGGCGCTGCCGCCGGAGGATCCACCAGGCACGCGCGAGCGGTCCCAGGGGTTGAATACCGGCCCGTAGGCCGAGTTCTCGTTCGACGAGCCCATCGCGAACTCGTCCTGGTTGGTCTTGCCCAGCAGCGGCGCGCCGGCAGCGGCGAGCTGGGCCACCACCGTGGCCGTGTAGGGCGGACGGTAGCCCTCGAGGATCTTGGAGCCCGACTGGCTCGGGATGCCCTCGGTACAGAACAGGTCCTTGACCGCCAGCGGGACCCCGCCCAGCGGCCCGGCTGCGGCGCTATCTGGGCGGGCGTCGGCCACCCACGTGAAGGCGTTGAGATCGTTGGCGCGAGCGCGCTCGCGGTAGGCGTCGAACAGCTCGCCCGGGTCGACCTCGCCGCCGGTGACCCGGTCGGCCGCCTGGGCGGCGGTCAGCGCGATCAGGTCGGTCATTCCGCGCTGGCTCCCGGGCTGGGAACGCCGAATCCGTCGCCCACGCGCTCCGGCGCCTGGGCGAGGGCGACCTCGACCGGCAGGCAGGGCTCGGGCTCGTCGGGCCGCAGGGCGTTGACCACATCGACGACGTGCGAGGTGGGCGGCACCCCGGCAAGATCGAGCTCTCCGATCTTCTCGATGTGGTCGAGCACGTTGGACAGCTCGGCCGCCATGCGGTCGAGCTCCTCGTCGGTGAGGGCCAGCCGGGCGAGCCGGGCGACGTGGAGAACCTGGTCGCGGTCAAGCATTGGCGGCCATTCTAGGTCGGCTCCGCGTTGGCGTCCGCGCGGTACCCGCGTCCGCGCTCGGGGCGGACGGTGGCGGGCTGCGGAGCAGGGCCGAACGGGCTGACGCCACCCGCACGGTCCTGAGGCGCTGCGCGCTATTTGTCAAAACATGTTTGACAGATAGCGCGCAGCCACGCAGGGCGGAGGTGGTCGGCTCCGCGCTCAGACCTTGGCCGTCGGGGGCAGCGTGAGCACCGGGATCTCGCCCGGGCCGTCCTGGGCCCGGATGCCCTCCTGTCGCATCGACCAGTAGCTGCCGACCAGCAGCGCGAGGGTGCCGACGAACCCGATCCAGGCGCCGACCTGCTGGTGGGCCGGGGGCTGGATCACCAGGCGGTACACCAGCCAGAGCACGGCGAGCAGGGCGACCACGGTCGAGATCACGCTCAGGCTCACGGGCCAGGCCGGCGCGCGGCACACGGCCTGGGCGACCGCGAGGGCCAGACCGACAAGGCTGGCGACGAGGATGAGCCAGTGCAGATGGGTCACGCCGCGCCAGCCCGTCTGGGTGACACCCGGCGCCGGGTTGTACCAGGGCAGGACGAACAGCGAGACGATCATCACCACGGCTCCAGCCGCGGCGAGCCACTCACCGCCGCGTAAGCGGGACAGTTGCACCGACATGGCGGGCAGCTTACGTGGCCGGTGGTGGCGAGGCGTCCGGCGCCGCCGGATCGGACTCGGACCGCCGGGCGGGCTGCGCGGCGGGGGAACGGCGCCGGCGGTGGCGCACCACCGGCTCGCGCGCGGCCGCGAGGGCGGCGCGGCGCGCCTGCCACGCGCTTGCGGCCATGGCCAGCGCGCACCCCAGGCCGATGAGCGCGCCGAGCTTCTGATCGACCACCGCGGGCGCGTCGGGCAGCGCGATCAGTACCCGGTAGGCCAGCACGACGGCGACGAGCGTGCACGCCCAGGCGAGCGGCCGGCTCGTGTCGGTCTGGGTGCCGTGATCCCCCTGGCTGAGGTGCAGCGCCACCGACCCGATCGCGAAAACGATCGTGGCCAGCATCAGCCAGCGCACGACGCTCAGCGCGTTGAACGCGTCCAGGGCGCTGACCTGCGGACGGCCGCGCCCGGGCAGGTTGTCGGCGCCGTACCACTTCAGCGCGAACATCGTGATGGCCAGGGCGATCGCCCAGGCGGCGGTGGCGAACTCGCCCCGGCGCAGGCGCGGCTGTACACCCTCGCGCTCCACTGCGTTAACGCTTGGAGATCGGCGCGAGATCGGCGACGAGCTTGCGCTCGGAGCCGTCGCGGCTGAACCGGATGACCACGATCCCGCCCGGCTCGGTCGCGGTCACCACCCCGTCGCCGAACGACGGGTGAAACACGTCCTCGCCCATGCGGTAGGCGACCGGCGCCTCGCTGCGGTCCCACGACGCGCCGCCCGAGCCGCCCCCGGACGAGGCCCCCGACGTCCACGACGTGGCCCGCGCACGGATGCCGCCCACGCCGCGGGTCTGCTGGGCCTCACGGTCGGTGAGCGCGGCCGGAATCTCGCCGATGAACCGGCTCGGGGCGCCGAAGCTGCGGGCGCCGAACACGGTGCGCGTGCGGGCATAGGTGAGGTAGAGGTCGCGCTCGGCCCGGGTGATGCCGACGTAGCAGAGGCGGCGCTCCTCCTCCAGGCCGCCCTCGTCGAGCGCCCGCGAGTGCGGGAAGACCCCCTCCTCACAGCCGATGATGAACACGATCGGATACTCGAGGCCCTTGGCATTGTGCAGGGTCATGAGGGTGACCAGCCCGGTGTCGTCCTCGCGCTCGTCGGCGTCGGCGACCAGCGCGAGCTGCTGGAGGAACTGGGGCAGGCCGGGCGCCTCGGTCGCCTCCTCGCCGGTCACCGGCGGGGCGTTCTCGACCGCCGCGTCGTACTCGACGCCGACGTTGATCAGCTCCTCGAGGTTCTCGATTCGCCCCTGGGCCTCGATCGTGCGCTCGGCCTGGAGCGCCTCGAGGTACCCCGTCTCCCCCAGCGTCTCGCGCAGCAGTTGGCTGATCGGGGCCCCCGACTCGGCCCGCTCGCGCAGGACGTGCATGGTGGCCATGAACCGCCGCAGCGCCTTGACCGCGGCCGCGCCCAGGCCGGGGACCTGCTCGGGCTCGGACGCCGCGTCCCAGATCGAGACGCCCATCGTGTCGGCGAAGCTGAGCACCTTGGCCAGCGACGTGGCCCCGATCCCGCGGCGTGGCGAGTTGACGATCCGGGTGAACGCGCCCACGTCCTGGGGGTTGACCATCACGGTCAGATAGGCGAGCGCGTCCTTGATCTCCGCCCGCTCGTAGAACTTCGTCCCGCCGATGACCTGGAAGGCGATGTCGGAGCGCACCAGGTGGTCCTGGAGGACCCGCGACTGGGCGTTGGTGCGGTAGAAGACGGCCACCTCGGCCCGGGAGGTCCCGCCGTCGAGCAGCCGCTGGATCTCGCCGGTCACGTAGCGGGCCTCGGCGTGCTCGTCGTCGAGCTCACGCACCCGGATCGGGTCGCCCTGGCCCACGTCGGTCCACAGCAGCTTGGACTTGCGCCCGCGGTTGTTGGCGATCACCGCGTTGGCGGCGTCGAGGATGGTCTGGGTCGAGCGGTAGTTCTGCTCGAGGCGCACGACGTGGGCCTCGCCGAAGTCGTCCTCGAACTCGAGGATGTTGCGGATGTCGGCGCCGCGGAAGCCGTAGATCGAGTTGTGGGTGACCAGACCTTCGGCGATGAAGTTGTGCGTGTGCTCGATGTTCAGGTCGAAGACGGGCTCGTCGAGCTTGACCTGTTCCACCGAGACGACCGTGTCGTAGCCGCCCTGCTCGTCGAACATCACCATGCCGGGTCGGACCGAGGCGGCATCGACGAACGGCAGGGAGTTGCCGGCCAGGCCCTCGGAGTTGCTGCCCAGACGCGCGGACGGGCGGACGACGACGTCGTCGAGCACCCCACAGATGCGCTGCGTGAGCGTCGTGATCGTCGCCATGTCCTTGCAGGCGGTCTCGAACCTCCAGCCGTCAGAGCCTCGCCGGGCCGGGCGTAGCGAGAGCCCTTCGCGCTCGAGCGCCTGGCGACCCACGTCGTCGTAGCCGAACAGCGCGATCCGGTGCATCGGGCTGCGGCCGCGTCGATCCCCGCATAGGCTCACCGCAAGTCGCCGCCGCGGAACCGCGCCGAGCGTGTAGGTGCTGGCAAAGAAATGGGGCCGCTCAAACGACAGGCCATGGTCGGCGAGCAACTGCCGGCCCGCGGTGTCGGTGTCGAGCTCGGCAAACAGCCGATCAAGCAGGTACTGATCGCCGACGAGCGAGCGACCTTCCGAGTTGGCGTAGGGCCGGGCGCTGAACGGAACCGTCGGCAGCCCGTACCGGGCGGCGAGCAGGGCCTCGTGGTAGCGGGCATCGGCCTCGGTCATGTGCGTTGACACCACCCACGAGGCGTCCGCGTGCTCGCCGCGCGTTCGCGCTGCCACGCCGGTGATCGGCTTGACCTGCCCCTTGGTGTAGGTGCTCGAGATGCCGATCCGAAAACCGCGGTCGCGCCGCCACATGAGATAGGTCATGTGCAGTTGCGGCGTGCGGCCCGGCAGATAGCCGGCGAAGTGCGTGTGCTCGGGCGTGCTGACCAGCCGCCGGCCCGACTCGGTGGTGATCGCGATGCCCTCTCGGGCGTGCGCACGGTGCACCGAAAGGACCGTGGCCGGGCGAAAGTCGCCGCTGCCGTAACCCGACAGGACACGGTCGCCGGCGGCGACATCCTCGATCGGCCGTCGCGTGCCGTCGGCCATCGTGACCTGAGTCCCGGCGACCAGACACTGATCTGGGTCGCCGACCACCGCGAGGTTGCGGTGCTCGCCGGCCAGCAGCTGCAGCCAGCGGTACTGGGCGTGGTTGGTGTCCTGGTACTCGTCGACCAGCACGTGGCGAAAGCCGGTGGCGTAGCGCTCCTGGACCTCGGGGAACAGCTCGAGCACGTTGACCGCGCGCACGAGCAGGTCGTCGAAGTCCATCGCGTTCATCCGGTGCAGCTCGCGCTCATACATACGGTACACGTCGGCGACGGTCTGCTCGAAGAACGAGCCGACCATCTGCCCATAGGCGTCCGCGTCGCGCAGCTTGTTCTTGGCGTCCGAGATCTGGGCGTGGATCGAGCCGGGCGTGAAGCGCTTGGGGTCGATCCCCAACTCGTCGAGGCAGCGCTTGACCAGCCGCCGGGCGTCGGCCTGGTCGTAGATCGTGAACTGCCGGCTGTAGCCCAGCCGGTCGGCGTGGGCGCGCAGCATCCGCGCGCAGGCGGCGTGGAAGGTCATCACCCACATCGCCCGCACCCGCCGGCCGACCAGTAGCTCGGCGCGCTGGCGCATCTCGCCGGCGGCTTTGTTGGTGAATGTGATGGCCAGGATCTCGTCGGCCCGCGCCGCCTTGGTGGCCACGAGATGGGCGATCCGGTGGGTGAGCACGCGCGTCTTGCCCGACCCGGCGCCGGCCAGGATCAGCAGTGGTCCCTCGCCGTAGGTGACGGCCTCCCGCTGGGGGTCGTTGAGCCCCGCGAGCAGGGTGTCGAGCTCGGCACTGACGTCGGACATGCAGCCGGTCTAACGGTAGCGAGCACCCCGGTCGCCGACCCCGGGTGGCGAGGCCCCACCCCAGGGTGGTTCACGGCGACCCCGAGGGAGGGCATGCTTGACCCATGACCGACCGCCGCACCCTGCTCGCCGCGCTCGCCGCCTTCGCGCTCGCGCTGGCCGGATGTGGCGGCGCGACCAGGACGACCCAGCCGCCCACGACCGCCGCGGCACCCGGCGCGCCCACGCCCCAGACGACCGCGAGCAGCCCGCCGGCGACGACCGCGTCCACCCGGCCCGCCGTGTCGGGACCGCCCGCCGGCGGCCCCGTGCCGCCCGGGTTTGACCCGATCGCGTTCACTGCCATCTCCGATCGGCAGTTCTGGCTGCTGGGCACCGCCCCGTGCTCGCACCCGGTCTGCACTTCGATCGTGCGCACCACCGACGGCGGCGCGCACTTCGTGGGGATCCCGGCGCCGGTGAGCACGTCGCCCAACAGCCTGCTGTTCGCCGACGCGCTCGACGGCTACGCCGGGGGCGCGGGCTACCCCGAGCCACGCCCACTGTATGAGACCCACGACGGCGGCACGCGGTGGTACCGCGGCCGCAGCGACGTGATCGCCTTCACGGTCACCGCGGGGCACATCTACGCGGTCACCGGGCGCTGCAGCGGCGGCACGTGCTCGTCGCTGCACCTGGCGCGCTCGCCGGCGGGCGGGGACATGTGGAGCGAGGTGGCGCTGCCGGTCAGCGCGGCCTCGGGGGTGCCGTCTCTGACCGCCTCGGGCACCTCGGTCTGGATCTCGCTCACCCCCGCGGCCGGCACGCCGTCCAAGCAGTCCCTGTTGACCTCCCGCGACGCCGGCCGCACGCCGCGCCCCGCGACCGGCGTCTGTTACTCCGGCCTGGGCGGGACCCTCGAGGCCTCCTCCCCAGCCACCGTGTGGGCCGCCTGCCCGACCGGCATGGAGGCCGGCGGCTGGCGCACCCTCGACGCTGGGACACACTGGTCGGCGATCCCGGTCCACCCCCTCCCGGGCCTCGGCGGCGGGTTGGCCAACTCGCTGGCGCTCGCGCCGGCCAGCGACAGCACGGTGCTGCTGTTCCCCGGCGGCAGCGAGCCGGCCTTCCGGAGCACCGACGGCGGCGCGACGTTCGCGCGCGTGGCCTTGCCGACCGCGAATGCCGGCGTGGCGTTTGCCGGGTACACCGACCCGAGCACGGCCTCGGCGCTGGTGGCGAACGTGAAGGGCGGCCATACGCTGTGGCGCAGCACCGACGGCGGCGTGCACTGGCACGCGATACACATCGCCAGGTGACCGATCAGACCATCGTCGACGAGATCCGCAGCGCCTGCGCATGGGTGGCCGAGCGCGCCACCCACGTCGAGCTACACCGCGCCGCCATCGAGGCCTACGCCGACAGTCTCGACGTCATCCCCACCGATGACGGCGCCGATCCCGCCGCGCATCTCACCGGCGGGAACCGCGAGGACCGGGCGGCGTTCTGGCTCACGCTCGACGCGATCAACTTCGGCTCGGGGTGGTTTCCCACGCTGCGCAAGCGACCCGGTCACTCGGGCTACCTCACGGTGGCCGGCGGCCTCAAGGACCGCTTCGCCGACCGCGGCCCCTGGGCGGCGACCGAGCTGGCCAACCTCGAGGCCTGGGACATCGCCCAGGTGCTCGACCAGGATCCCGGCCACGAGCTCATGGGGCTGTTCGCATCCTCGCTGCGCGACCTGGGCGGGCACGTGGCCACCGAGCACGACGGACGGTTCGCCGCCACCGTCGATGCGGCCGGCGGTTCGGCGGTGACGCTGGCGCGGACGCTGAGCGGATGGGCGAGCTTCGCCGACGTCAGCCGCTACGACGGGCGTGAGGTCCCGTTTCTCAAGCGCGCCCAGATCGTCGGCGCTGACCTGCACCGCGCCGGCGTCACGCGATTCGCCGATCTCCACCGGCTGACCATGTTCGCCGACAACCTGGTTCCCCACGTGCTGCGCCTCGACGGCGTGCTGAGCTTCGAGGACGCGCTGGTGGAGCGGATCGATCGGGGGGAGCTGATCGGGCACGGGTCGCCCGAGGAGGTCGAGATCCGAGCGTGCGCGGTGCATGCGGTCGAGCTCATCGCCGCCGCCCGCCCCGACAGCTGCGCGGCCGACATCGACCAGATGTTGTGGTTGCGCGGCGCCGAGGCGCGCTACAAGGCGCGGCCCCGCCACCGCGCGCGCTGCACGGCCTACTGACGCTCGAGCGCCTCGGCCCGCGTGCGGACGATGAGCTCCGCGCCGCCGTCACCGACCAGCAGCTCGGGGCGCATGGTGAAGCTCTGGGCCAGGTCGACCGCCGGGAACCGGCGTGCCGCCGTGAGGCCGGGATCGAGGACGATCGCCGTGGTCTCGCCGCCCAGGGGCTCGGGCATCGCGGCGATCACCGTGAGCGAGCCGCCGTCGACGATCCGGCGCGCCGCGGCCATCGCCTTGCGGGCCACGCTCGGGGCGACGCCGACGAGCGAGTCGATGACCGCCACCACGTGGTTGCCGCGCGCGGCCAGTCGCCGGCCCTGGTCGAGCACGCGCTCGACCGCCTGGCCCTGGGCGTCGCCGGAGGAGCCGAGCGGCGCCGTGGCCACCGCGGCGGGCAGCGGATCGCCCCAGTCGCCCAGCTCCTCGGGGCGTACCCCGACCAGCCCGATGAGCAGCGTGAGCTCCTGATCGGCCGCCAGGGCTCCGGCCAGCCGCCGGACGGCCTCGGACTTGCCCGATTGGGCAGGCCCCGCGACCGCGACGCGCGACCCGCGGCCGAACGGGGTCAGGAACTCGATCGCCTTCAGGGTGGGATCGTCAGAGCCCAGACGGAAACGCTCCACGGGGAAGCCGGCCGGGAGATCGTCGAACCGAGCGCTGTCGGCGACCTCGCTGGCCGGGCGCCCGTTGATCGTGTCCACGCGGACGAGCGAGGCGAAGCGCTCCGAGCGCCGGGGCGACCGCCGCGGGCCGCTGATCCGATCGCCCGAGACGAGCTCGCAGCGCTTGACTTGCGCGGCGGAGATGTAGACGTCGTCGTCGGAGGGCTCAGGGGGGCTGACACGCATGAACCCCGAGCCGTTGGGCAGCACCTCGACCACGCCCTCGGCCATCGGCTCCGCGCGCCCGTTTTCGGGCTCGGGCGCGGGCGTCTCCTCGGGCTCTTCGGTCGGCGCGGGCTCCTGGGCCGCCTTGGCGCCCCGGCGCCGGCGGGCCGGCTTCTTCTCGGCGGGCTCCTCGTCAGGGGTCTCCGTCTCGGAGGCGCCCTCGCCGTTGGCCGCTGTCTCCCCGGCCGCTGCGTCCGCGGTGTCCTTGCCGCGGCCGCCGCGCCGTCCGCGACGGCGCCGGGTCCCCGCGGGCTCCTCGTCGCCCTCGGCTCGGGCGGGCGCTCCGCCCTGGCGCTCGATGATGGTGTCGATCAGATCGGACTTGCGCAGCCGGCGATAGCCGTCCAGCGAGAGTTCCGAGGCGATCGCGTGCAGATCGGCAAGCGGGCTCTGCTCCAGTGCGTCGCGGTCGAGTACGGCCATGGTGGTCCTCCTGTGTGCGGGTGAACGGTGGGCTCCGGTCGCGTCGTGGCAGCGACCGGCGGTCAGTACGCCTCTGAGCCTAGACGATCGGGGCGGCGGATCAGACCACGACGCTGAGCACCAGCACGAGCGCCATCACGACCACGGAGATGATCGTCTCCGGGCGGGGCGCGCGGGAGTGTCAGCGGCGCGCGCTGGAGGTGGTGGGCGGCGGCGCGGCCTGGACGCCCTGCGCGATCAGCGTCGGGCCGACCGTGAAGTAGTCCACCTGCGCCTGCCAGCCGACCTGGTCTCCGCTGACCAACTCGGGGTGGCCGGCGGTCGAGAAAGTGAGGGCCGGGCCGGTGGGCGGCTGGATGGTGAACGTCGAGCCGTCGGGCGCGATCGCAGTGACCGTGCCGGAGGCCTGCAGCGGCACCGGCGTGGCGGTCACCGTGACCGCGCGCGCGGTCAGGGCCTGACGGCGCGCCGTGTAGGTGACCTGCACCTGATCGCCGACCGCGAGCGCCTGCACCCCCGCCGGCGCCGCGAAGCTCAGCGTCTGCCCGGCCGCCGTCAGCACGCTGAAGCTCGACCCGTCGGCGGCGATCGTCGACACGGTGCCGGCCACCGTGCGCGCCCCGGGATAGGTCAGCGTGAGCAGCGTAAGCGTGCCCGAAGGGCCCGGGCGGAAGGTCACGTGAATGCGGTCACCCACCGTCGCGCCGGCGATCAGGCTGGGCTGGGAGGACTGCAGCGTGTAGGTGTGGCCGTAGACCGTGCTGTCGCGCAGGACGCCAGGCACGACGTGGTACTGATGAAACGCCCGGCTGTAGGCGTCGTACGCGCCGTCGTCGAGCCACCCGGCGCCGCCCTTGCGCGAGCCGCCCCCGGCGCCGTCGGAGGTGCCGAAGAAGCGCCCGTTGATGTTCATGAAGATGTGTACGCCGGGCTCGTCGTAGAGCGTCACCTCGGTCGGGGTGCGACCCGGCCCGGGGGCGATCA
>JBPYFQ010000017.1:0-10756 GCA_051985625.1 Solirubrobacteraceae bacterium | reverse complement strand
CGGTGTACCAGCAGGAGTCGTTTGCCGAGCTCGCTGAACGCGCGGCGTGGCTGACCGACTGCACCAATCAGGTGACCAGCCTATGTTGCGGGACGGGCAGGCCAGGCGTTTGCCGCGCTCAACCAGTACAAGAGCAGCGGCGAGCGAAAATGGCTGTCTCAGGCGGGCAAGATCGCGACTCGGGCCGCACGCGAGGACACGCTCGCGGGAGACGCAACCAGCGCCCTCAGCCTTTACAAACGGCACGCCGGCTTGGCGCTGCTGGCCATCGACTTCGAGCCACCGTCCTGGGCCGCGATGCCGTTGTTCGAACTCGAAACATAGGGAACGCCGTTCGAAAGTTGGGGTGGGGCTGCCCGATGCGCTGCGCATGCCTGACATGTATGTTCGGTATTGACCAACCATTTCGGTGCCTATGCAGGGGGTCCTTCACGAGGCGTAGCTGGGTTTGAGCGAGCGGCGGCTCGGTAGTCATCCCGCGAACAGTGATTCGGCCTTGGCGCGCGCAGAGCAAACGAACCACGAGGAAGGTGCAGCAACATGACAGATGAAGAGCGCATCGAGGAGATCGAGGATCTTGAGGCGCCCGCGGCCGCGCAGGACGACGTCGCAGGGGGTGTCACGCGCTGCGCCCTTCCAACCTGTAACGGGGACAGCACGGTCAGTGTGTTCTGCAGGGACAAGACATGTTCGGCGTCCGTTCAGGATTGCCAGCTCCAGAGTGGGGCCATCGTTGTGCGGGAGGCATGACTCCCGGCCGTGGCCCATGTCAGGGACCGTGTTAAGCAAGGCAAAAGATCTCAAATAGGAGCGCGATCAAGATGACGGATGAAGAGCGGACCGGAGACGCCGGTGAGCTGATCGAGGATCTTGGGGCGCCCGCGGAAGCGCAAGGCGAGGTCGCCGGTGGCTACAACGCGTGTGTCACACCAACGTGTAAGGTCAACACGCTCGCTGTCCTTTGCCACGAGCCAACCTGCAGGGATACGCAGTACCTGTGCGAGGGGTCCACCGATAAGATTGTCTTGTACGAGGCGTAGCGCGGTCGTGCCGGTAGAAGTGGTGTAACGAGCGCCGCGTAGTGGTTCCGACCACCGTGGCGTCCAAGCTCGTCGGTCTGTTCCCGCAGTCCGATGAGAAGGAGCACCACGATGGCCGAAGGTCAGAGGATGACGGTTGGCGATGTTGTCGCGCAGACGCGTGATGGCCGGCTGGAGGATTTCGTGCGCGAGGCGGGTCGTGCTGGTCTGCCGCGAGTTGATGGAGGCCGAGGTCGCCGAGCAGGTCGGTGCCGAGCGGGGCGAGGTCGCGCCAGAGGCGCGGGTGACGCACCGCAATGGCTATCGCCCGCGACCGTGGGAGACCCGGGTCGGGGAGATCGAGCCGTTGATCTCGAGAGTGCGCCAGGGCAGCTACTTCCCGTCGTTTCTGGAGCCGCGGCGGCGGCCTGAGCAGGCGATCGTGGCCGTGGTGCTGGAGGCGTACGTCAACGGGGTCTCGACCCGGAAGGTCGACCGGCTGGTCGAGCAGCTGGGGATCGAGGGGATGACCAAGGACCGCGTCAGCGCGATGTGTCGGGGACTGGATGAGCAGGTCGAGCTGTTTCGCCAGCGCCCGCTGGAAGGGGCGTATCCGTACCTGTGGTTGGACGCCAAGCACGTCAAGGTCCACGACCACGGCCGGGTGGTGTCCACGGCACTGGTGGTGGCCTACGCGGTGCACGAGACCGGCCTGCGCGAGGTCGTCGGCCTGGACATCGGCGAGGGGAGTCGGGCAGCTTCTGGGTCGACTTCCTCCGCGGCCTGAAGAAACGCGGCCTGTCCGGGGTCCGGCTGGCGATCTCCGATCAGCACGAGGGGCTCAAGCACGCCATCGCCCGGGTCCTGGGGTGCCCGTGGCAGCGGTTTCAACGCATTCCCCCGCCGGCGCTGGCGCCTGCCTTCGTCGCGACCACGGACCTGACGCCGAGCCTGGTCCGCGCCGAGTCGCTGGTGGAGGCCGTGGCAATCGGCGCGGCTCCGGACCCGAGCAGCATCGGTCCGCCGCGCTGACAGCCGCGGCCGCCGAGCGTGTTAGAGCCTCGCAAGGCCCGGCGGACCGCACGTTTTTGTTGTCATCATGGGGGTACGCACTACTGAAGGCATGCCGCCGAAACGAGGAGGAACCCCCGGTGGGACTTGACGACTTCATGAGCACCGAGACCGCATTCGTGGCTGCTGCCACCGCAGCAGTGTTCTCGCCGAAGACCCGAGAGACGATCCGGAAGGGAGCGGTGTACGGCGTCGCCGGTGCGCTCAAGGCGGGTGACGTGGTCGCCGGAGCCGCGCGCGGAGCCGTCCGGGGCGTGCGAGGCGACGACACCACCGCCTCCGACGCAGCCACCGCTGCGGCGCCGGCCAACGCCACGCCGGCCCGCTCCACCCGGTCGCGTCGGACCAACAACTCTGGGGGCTCGACGGCGCGTCGGGCCGCGGCGAGCACCAAGTCCGCCGGCTCCGCCGCGAGCTCATGAGCGCCGGGCGGGCCTCCGACGACGAGCAGCCGTCAGCCGAGCAGCGCGCCGAGGCGCTCATGCAGCGCCTCGCCGCCCAGACGACCCGAACCGTCACCCGCGTTGTCGGCCGCGCCCGCGAGGAACTGGAGGACATCCTCGCCGAGGCGCGCACCATGAACGAGTCAAACGGCTCCGAGAACGAGCGCGCCGCGGGCGAGGGCCAATCGCGCCGCTGACCCCCGGGCGTCGCCCGTGACTCCAGCAACGGCCGAGCCGGTGCGGACGGTACGGGCGGCCCGCGGCCGGCTCCGGGTGCACCTTCCCGGCTGGGATGGCAGCCGGCCAGACCGGCTAGAAGAGGCGATCCGGAGCCTCGGCGGGGTGACTGACGCGGCGGCGCGGCCGGCGACGGGCAACGTGCTCATCCGGTTTGCGCCGGAGCAGACCAGTGAGGGCGACCTGCTCGCGGCGGTGGCCGCAGTGGCGACGGCGCCGCCGGACGCCGGCGAACCACCGGACGACCCGGACGCGGTGATCGCCGATGCCGACGACGAGGCCGCCACGCCGGCCTCGGCCCTGCGCGTCGCCACCGGCCGTGTCACCGGTGTGCTGCGCGACGGCGCAGGACATGTCGGTCGGGCGCGCATCGCCGTACGCGGCATCGACCGGGATCCCGCGCTGGCCCGGCGCGTAGTGGAACGCCTGGAGCGCCGGCCGGATGTCCGCCGCGCGGTGGCCAGCGTCACCACGGGGCGCGTGCTCGTCGAGTTCTCAGAGCGCGTCACCTCGATCCAGGACGTGCTCTCCGAGGTGTCCAAGCTGGAGCTGCCCGACCTCCCCGGCGAGGACCGGCCCGCCCACCCGCTGGATCCCGCCCCGGTGATCCAGAGCGGCGCCCGCCTGGCCGGCGCGGCACTTGGTCTCGCCTTCCTCGGAGCCCAGCGGGTGCTCGGTGCCCAACCCTCCCGCGCGGCCGTCCAGGCGCCGTCGGTCGCAGCCGGCGCGCTCGGCATCGTCGACGGGACGCCGCCGTTGCGCGACGGGCTGCGCCGGGCGCTCGGGCGAGACCGCGCGCAGCTGCTCCTGAGTGGGGCGACGATCGTCTCTCTCACCCTTTCGGGCTCGCCGCTGGGGGTCCTGGTCAGCGGCGCGGGAGCCCTCCGGCTGTACACCGAGGCGCGTCTGCGCCGCGAGGCGTGGCGCGACTACGAGCACCGGATCGGCGAGGCCGGCGACGCGCAACCGGGCAGCGTGGTGCGCCTGGAGGCGGGAACGCGCGTCCCATTGAAAGCCACGGTCCTGGAGGGCTACGGCACCGTGGTGGGGGCCGACGGGCTCCCTGACCCGGTCGGCCCGGCAGATGAGCTGGCCCCCGGCGCCCGGGTCCTCCGCGGGCCGCTGGTGGTGGAGCTGACCGGCGATCGCGCCTGGACGCCACAACCCCGGCCCGGCGAGGCGCGTCCCGACCCGCTCCAGCGCTACCTCACAGCGGTCGCGCCGGCGGCGGCTCTGTACGCGGTGGTGCACGCGGTCCGGCGCCGGTCGCCGGCAGCGCTGATGAGCGGCCTGCTGCTCGTCAACCCGCGCGCGGCGCTGATCGGGGGCGAAGCGGCCGACACCGGCGCGTCGGCGCGGGTGTTGCGCGCCGGGGTGACCGTGGTGGGCACCCGACCCGAACGGCAGATCCGGACGCCCGACGTCCTGTTCGTCGACGGCCCGCGCGTCCTCACGGACGGACTGGAGCTGTCCCGGATCATCCCGGCCGGGTCCGGTGACCGGGGCGACCTGAACGACCTGGTGTCGGCGATGCTCGCCGCCGGCGGAGCCCCCTGGGGCACCGGGCTCCCCCTGTCCAACCGCCGGCGCGCCGAGGACGCCGAGTTCGACGGGACGAGCGTCACCGCCGCGGTCGACGGACGCCGGCTGCGACTGGCGCCACCCGAGGCGGGGGTGGACGAAACGGCGGAGGTGCGGCGGGCGGTGGACGCCGGCGAGCACCCCCTGGTGCTCACCGAGCCTCGGAGCGGCGCGGTGATCGCCCATGTGCACCTGCGACCCAAGCTGGCCGCCGGGATCGAGGCTGTCCGCGCCCGCTGCGAGACCCACGGAACCGAGATCGTGCTGCTGGAACGGGAGGACCGGCGGGCGTCGCGAACGCTCGCCCGGCGCGCACACCTGCCACTGGTGGTGGAGGCCGACCTCGTCGACCTGGTCCGGGAGCGACAGAGCGCCGGGGAGCGAGTAGCCGTCCTCTCGGACACGCCCGCAGCCGCCGAGGCATTCTCGGCCTGCGACCTGGCGATCGGCCTGAGCTCGGGCCGCAGCTCCGTGTTCCAGGCGCGGGCGGATCTGCTGGCGCCCGGGCTGCCGGCGGTCGCCTCGATCATCACCGCGGCCGGCCGGCGCGATCAGGCGGTCGCTCGCTCTGTCGCCTGCTCGGTGGCCGCCAATCTGGCCGGGGCCGCGTGGGGCCTCCAAGGCGATCCGGGCCTGAACCGCGCCTCCCAGGCGACCTACGCCGGCACGCTGGCAGCAATCGGCGCCGGCTGGGAGCGCCTACGTGGTGGTCACCGGGCGCGCTCGGTGATCAGCCGGCTGACCGATCCGCGGCCGGAGCGGTGGGGACAGCGGGCCCCGGATGATGTGCTGGCGGCGGTCGGCAGTCGGCCGGAGGGCCTGTCCCCGGCCGAGGCCCGCCGGCGGCGCTCGGCCAGACCAGGGCCGCGGCGGCGCCTGTCGCTGGCGTCGGCGCTCGGCGAGCAGCTGGAGTCGCCGCTCATGGCCGTGCTGGGAGCCGGCGCCGGCGTGTCGCTGGCGGTTGGCGCGGTCGCCGACGTGGGGATCATCGCGGCCGTCATCGCCGCCAACGCCGCGGTCGGCGCCTGGCAGAGCCGTCAGGCGGGTCAGGCGGTGGCAGCGCTGGAGCGGATGGGCGCGGCGCGGGCCAACGTGTTGCGCAACGGCGCGGTGGACAACGTCGATGCGCGCGGCGTCGTCGTCGGCGACATCCTGGTCGTCGGCGCCGGCGACCGCGTGGTGGCTGACGCCCGCCTGCTGGATGCGGATGCCCTGGAGGTCGACGAGGCCGCCCTCACCGGCGAGTCGCTGCCCGTCGTCAAGGCACCGGACGCCGACCGGCCGGAGGAGCGGATCCTGCTGGAGGGCAGCGACATCACGGTGGGGTCCGGCCGAGCCGTCGTCGTCGCCGTCGGCGCGGACACCCGCTTGGGAGCCACGGCCGCCGCGCTGGCCGTGGAGGACTCCGGCGAAACGCCGCTGGGCCGCCGCCTGGACCGGGTGTTTCGCCAGGGGATGCCAGTCGTGCTGGGGGGCGGAGCCATCGTCACCCTGGCCGGGATCCTGCGCGGGGCATCGCCCCTCGCCCAGTTGGCCGTGGGCGCCAGTGTCGCCGTCGCCGCGGTCCCGGAGGGGCTTCCGCTGCTGGCTGGTGTGGCCGAGGCTGCGGTAGCCCGCCGGCTCGCCTCCCGGTCGGCGCTGGTCCGCCGCCTGTCGGCGGTGGAGGCCCTGGGACGGGTCGACGTCGCCTGCTGTGACAAGACCGGCACCCTGACCCAGGGGCGCCTGGCCGTCACGCTCGTCGACGACCTCCGGACGAGCGGCGCGCTGCCGGGACAGCTCTCCTCCGGGCTCACCGGGGTCCTGAGCACGGCGGCGCTGGCCAGCCCGGCGCCGAGCGCACCCGACGCGCGAGCGCATCCCACCGATGCATCGATCATCGATGCGGCCGAGGCAGCCGGGCTGTCGGCGGCGCTCACGGGCGAGCGCCAGGCGGAAGCGCCGTTTGATCCCGTGCGGTCACTGCACGCGACCGTCGTCGGCGGGCGCCTGTGTGTCAAGGGGGCCACCGAAGCGGTACTGGAGCGTTGCACCGAGGTCGGCCCGGATGCCGCGCCGCTCGACGCGGCCGGCCGGCGGCGGCTCTTGGAGCGCGCCGAGTCGCTGGCCGAGCGGGGCCTGCGCGTGCTCATGGTGGCCGAGGGACGGTCGGACACCTCGACTGAGAACCCGCAGGAGCTGCGCGCGCTCGGCTTCGTCGGCATCAGCGACCCGTTGCGCCCGGGCGTGCGCGACGCGGTGCGCCGGTGCCATGACGCGGGTGTGCGGGTCGTCATGCTCACCGGCGACCATCCTGCCACCGCCCGGGCGATCGCCGAGGCGGCCGGGCTGGCGCTTGATCCGGACTCGGTGCTGAGCGGTGAGGAGATCGCCGCCGCCGACAACGGCGAGCTCGTCGACCGGCTGGAGCGGGCGTCGGTCATCGCCCGGATCACCCCGCTGGACAAGCTGCGGATCGTCGACCGTCTGCAGCAAAACGGCCACACGGTCGCCATGACCGGGGACGGGGTCAACGACGCTCCCGCGTTGCGCCTGGCCGACGTGGGAGTGGCGATGGGCGCCGGCGGCACCGAGGTGGCCCGGCAGGCGGCCGACCTGGTGCTCGCCGATGACCGGTTTCAGACGCTCACCGACGCGCTGGTGGAGGGACGATCGCTGTGGCAGAACATGCACGGGGCGATGGGCCTGCTGCTCGGTGGGAACCTGGGCGAGATAGCGCTCATGGCCGGGGCCGCCGTCGCCGGCGGCGGCAGCGTGCTCGCGGCGCGCCAGGTGCTGGCGGTCAACCTGGTCACCGACGTCCTGCCCGCGGTGGCGGTGGCGGTCCAGCCGCCCCGGCGCCACGATCTCCGCGAACTGGCCCGCGAGGGCGAGGAGTCCTTCGACCGCCGCCTCGTGCGTGACATCGTGCGCCGCGGCGTGGCCACGTCCGCGCCGGCGCTGGCCGCGGTGCTCGCGGCCGGGCCGCTCGGCGCCGCTCCGCAGACCGTCGGCTTCGCCTCGATCATCCTCACCCAACTCGCCCAGACGGTTCAGGCCGGGCGCAGCCACGAGAACCTGAGCGGGTCAGTGCTCGCCGCCGTGGCCGGGTCCGGCGGGCTGCTCGGCCTGTCGCTCATCCTGCCGCCGGTCCGAAACTTCCTGCGGCTGCCTGCTCCTACTCCGACCGGGCTGCTGCTGTCGGCGGCCACGGCCCCGGCCGCGGCGGTGCTCGCCGAACGGTTGTAACCCGCCGCGCCGCCCCCCGGCCGGTCAGTCGGGCCGGCCGCGATCCAGGAGGACGCGCGGGGGACTGTCACCGGCGGGGCTCACTCCCCACAGCACAAACAGCACGGCACGGAGCAGGCGCAGCGGCGATGGTCTCTGGTCTGTGGTCACTAAGACCCAGATTCGTCACCCTCCGGCGGGGGCCCGTGAACAACCGAACAAACGCCCGTGAAAAGCTTGTTATCGCCACCAGAACGCCACGTACAGCGCGAGCGCGGTGATCGCCCACCCGGCGGTGGCGACCAGCAGCACGATCCCCCGGGGCAAGTGACCGAAGCTGAGAGCGGCATGACGGCGAAGGCGGTACGCGCGCAGGCGCCCGCGATGAACCTGTGCTGCATTCACGCACGCTCGGCACCCAGGACGAGACCACCAGCCTACGGCCGGACTTCTCCTCCGGTTCGGCCGAGGCCCGAAGCAGGAGTCCAGGCCCCGCTAACCGAATGGCGAGACGAAGGAGAAGCGACGGAACGGCAACGCAAGCGGACTTCTGCCTCAAACCGAGAGCGCGGCGCGCGGGCGCGTGCGGTGCTGGTGCTCGCCGAGCGCAACGGCCGGTATCGCCCGGATAGGGCGCACATTCAGCGGTGCGCGCGCGCCGCGGAAAATGCGAACTCGGCGGATAAGGGCGAGCAGCGGGGGTAGTGGGTGTGGCGATGACCAGAGGCCAAGGCCGCGATGGCGCAGTCGTGCTGGGTTTGGTCGCGCCGGGCGGGGTGGCGCGCGAGCTCGCCGAGCAGATCGCTGCGGAGCTGCCCGGCGAGCTCGGAGGCCGACTGGGTGATGTGAACTGGCAGGTACGGGTAGGGGGCGCGGGGCGCGCGGATATGACCCCGACCACTGAGGCGCTCAAGCAGTCGGTTCGGAGGCGGATGCAGGATGAGCGGTGGGACCTCGCCGTCGGGCTGACTGACCTCCCGCTGCGGGCGAACCGGCGCCCTGTCATCGCCCACGCGAGCGCGATGTACAGGGTGGGACTGCTGTCGGTCCCGGCGCTCGGCGCACGCTCGGTCTCTCGGCGCGCGATGCGGGCCGTGCTCAACCTGGTGGAGGGGCTGCTCGGTGAGGACGTCGGCCGCGGCATCGACACAGGCGAGCCGGGGCGCGCACATCGGATGGGCCAGCGCCTCGACGAGCTGCGGTCGCCGCTTGGTCGCACCCGCGCGGATGACGACGGCACGATCGCGTTCGTCGGTGCCACGCTGCGGGGCAACCTGCGGCTGCTCGTCGGCATGGTCCGCGCGAACCAGCCGGCGCGCGTCATCGCGCGCCTGTCAATCGCGCTGGCGGTATCACTCGGGACCGCCGCTTGGGCGATGAGCTCCTCGAGCATATGGATGCTCTCTCACGGGATGGCGTGGCCGCGTCTCGCCCTCCTCGGCGCGGCGTCGATTATCACGTTGTGCGTCGTCCTGGTGCTGGCGCACGGCTTATGGGAGCGGGCGTCCGGGCCGGACGACCGCGAAGCCGTCGTCCTCTTCAACCTCACGACGTTTGCGACTCTGGGGCTCGCGGTCCTCACGCTCTACGCCGGCCTGCTCGCGCTCAGTGTCGTGGGTAGTGCGGGCCTCATCCCGCCGACCGTGTATCACGCCAGCGTCGGGCACCCACCGGCGGTCGCCGACTATCTCAAGCTCGGCTGGCTCGCGGCGACGATCGCAACGGCAGCCTCGACGCTGGGCTCGCTCACCGAGAGCGACGAGGCCGTCCGCGAGGCGGCCTACCGCCACCACGCCGACGAACGCACAGAGCGAGACGAGGACGACCGCTAGGCACGGCTCGACGAATCGCACGTGGCGACTATGCATCCAGGCCTCGACTTGGTCGCCGATGCGCCGACGACTCGGTGCCGCCGTCAGCGTCGACACGTCGGGCGTGGCCGCCCGCGTCGAGAGCTGGGTGACCGACCGCACGATGCACCCTGCAATGCGACGTCGTACGCGCCGTCCCGCCTGGGTGCGGACCCCCGGCCAAGCCGGCCGAGACTCCTCCTTCCACGCAACCCGAGTCGTGTCATGGGGTTGCCGGCGCCGCTCTGAGGCTTCCCCTCCCGGCTGGCAAGGAGCCGAAGCAGGAGACATTCGATCACGACCCCACGTGCGGCAGGGGGCGGGAGCAGTCACGTAGGATCCGGAGATGGCTCAGATCGGAGTTGAGCGCGACACGCTAGCCGAGATGCTGCGCAGTCATGGCGAGGATGACCTCGCCGAACGCGCGGCGTCGCTCACTGACGACGAACTGACCCGCATCCGAACGCTTGGCGCCTACTACGCCTGGTCTGACGACGCCGTGGTACTCGGCGGGAGCATGGGCGGCGCCAGAGCGCTGTCGCTGGCCACAATCGACGTGCTCGAAACCACCGGGCGCGAGCTGCGCCGTCACCGCACTGACGGCGAGCTCGCGTGGGGATGGTCAGAGGAGCCAGATGCAAGCGAGCGTGCCCGGGATCGTGAGCTTCGACGTCATGCCGCGGAGAAACAGCAACCCGCTTTGGACGGCTGAGCGGGGCGCGAATGGGGAGCGGTCGACTGGCGGGCCCGGGCGTACGCTGTCGCGCGCTGCCAGACGAAGTAGCCGCTGCTGGTTCACGCACCACCAGTCATCCTCGGCGTTGGTAGTACCCGTGACGAGGCTTCTCCTCTGGGTATGGGGTCAGCCAGAGCAGCAGTCGCGGACCGGTAGCCGCAGAGGCGACGTTGCAGAGGCCCTGCATTCACGACCTCCCCCGCGACACGGTTTGCGCCCGAGGCCCGGAACCCCTCTCAGAAT
Organism: Solirubrobacteraceae bacterium; assembly: GCA_051985625.1. Classification (GTDB taxonomy): domain Bacteria; phylum Actinomycetota; class Thermoleophilia; order Solirubrobacterales; family Solirubrobacteraceae; genus Palsa-465. The sequence goes on along the minus strand of JBPYFQ010000017.1, from coordinate 369 downwards.
CCGTCTTCTTCGCCGGCGGTTGCCATGAAAACGCGGCGTGTCCTACAGGTGCAAGGTGGCTATTACCTCGCCACCGGGATACTGCCGTTCGTCTCACGCAAGATCTTTGAAGGCGTCACCGGACCCAAACAGGAATGGTGGCTGGTTCAGACCGTCGGCGGTCTCATCGCGGTGATTGGGGCGAGCCTGGTGCGGGCTGCTCGCTCGCCCAACCCGCCAAGCGACATCATCGTGCTCGCCGGCGGCAGCGCGGCCGTACTTGCCGGGGTGGACTGCGTGTACTCGGCTAACCGGCGGATCGCGCGAACGTACCTGATCGACGCCGGGGCCGAGGTCGCGATCGGGCTTGCTCTGCTGACTAGTCTCCGG
>JBPYFQ010000016.1:0-6167 GCA_051985625.1 Solirubrobacteraceae bacterium | reverse complement strand
AGCCAGGCGGCCGTCACCGTATTGCGCAGCACCCAGATGTCGGTGATCGGACCCACGCCTCCGGGCACGGGGGACACGGCTTCGGCGATCGGCTCCACCGAGGCGGTGTCGACGTCGCCGACGAGGCGGACCGAGCCGTCGTCGTTGCGGATGGCGTTGATCCCGATGTCGATCACGAGCGACCCGGGGCGGATGAGGTCGCCGGTGATGAGTCCTGGGACGCCGACGGCCACGATCAGGATGTCGGCCGCGCGTGTGTGCTCGGCGAGTCGCCCGGCGTCGAACGTGTGGCGGTGGGCGGAGATGACCGTGGCGTTGCGCTGGAGCCCCAGGATGGCCGCGGGCTTGCCGACGTTGTTGGATCGGCCGACGAGCACCAGGTCCTGCCCGTCGTAGGCGGTCAGGGGGTCGCGGCCGACCGACTCGGTGTAGCGGTCCAGCATGTAGAAGGCGGCGGCCGGGGTGGAGGGGACGAAGCGCGGCATCCCCAGCGACAGGAGCCCGGCGTTGACGGGATGGAGCGCCTCGACGTCCTTGAGCGGGGGCAGGGAGGCGAACACGCGGGACTCCTCCAGGTGCGGAGGCAGCGGCCGCAGCACCAGGATCCCGGTGATCTCCGGGTCGACGTCGAGCTCGGCGATCTTGCCGACGACCTGGCCGAGCGTGGCGTCGGCCGGCAGCTGCTCCGGGCGCGAGACGATGCCCGCCTCGCGGGCGTGGCGGTCGATCCGCCGCTGGTAGACCTCGGCCGCGGTGTCGTCGCCGACCAGGACGGTGGCGATCCCCGCGCCGCCCGGCAGCTGCGCCAGCTCGTCGCGCAGGGTGTCGCTCAGCTCCGCGGCATACGATCGTCCGTCGATCAGCATCGGCGAGCGATTCTGCCGAACGGCGGCGCGGGATGCCGTTACGCGCGCAGCGTCACTCGACTGCGACCCGACGGCAGCCGTACCGCAGCCATCCCGTGACGGTTCGCGCGCGCGGTCCGGCGGCCGTCCACCAGCACGCGGGTTCCCGGCCGGAGGTGCGACAAGGCGAGCCGGACCCGACCGTCGCTGGTGACCGTGATCGTCCCGCGCGTCAGGCGTGCCCGCGCGGCGTTGACCGCCAGCCCCGCCACGTCGGTCAGCGCCAGCGTCATCCGCCGCGCTGCCCGGCGGCGGGAGCCGAGGCTCCAGGCGAGCCCGGTCTCAGTGCCCGCCAGGGGCTGGGTGACCAGCGCCGGCCCGGATCGATGGACGGTGACCCGGCGGGCCGGGAGCGCGGCGTCGGAAACCCGGATCCCGGCGATCGTCCCGGGGGCGGCGGTGCGCGCGTGCAGGGCGCCGATCCAGTAGTCGCCGGTGGCGCCGATGCCCAGAGCGGCGTTGTCCAGGTTCGGATACCAGCGGTAGGCGAAGGCGCCCGGCGAGCGCGGCGCGGCCGGGTGGCCGACCGCGGCGACGGCGTCTCCGAAGCGATCCTCGATGGCGAACGCCAAGTGGTCTCCGCCGGTGTGGATGAACAGGCGGTAGCGCTGGCCGAGCCGGTCGAACGCCTGGGCCTGGGAGATGACGCCGGAGGTGGGGACGAGCTCGTCGGCGTAGGTCTGGTCGATGACGTAGGGGATCCACCGGGCGTTGGCGAGCAGCGGTGTGCTCTGCCCATCCTGGCTGCAGGCCGGATCCTGGTAGGCGGGCGCGCCGGCGCCCGGGAACAGCCCCACGCCGCAGATCACCGGCCCGTCGAGCACGAGCGATCCGGCGAAGTCGTCCGGATGCTCCAGCGCCAGCTTGTAGGAGGCCCACCCGCCCATCGAGTAGCCGCTGATCACTGTCCGGGACGGGGCGAGCGTGTAGGCCTGCGCCAGCTGGCGCCACACCTGCCAGAAGTCGGTCTCGGCCTCGTTGTAGTACCAGCCGGACGGGCCGAAGCCCTCGGTCGTGGCGCAGATGGAGCCGCGGTCCTGGCAGAGCTGCTGGATGAGCTGGGGGTCGTAGCCCCCGTACTGGTTGTAGTTGACCTCCAGCGAGTGCAGGATCCAGGTCAGCGGCGTGCGGACCCCGGGCCGGTAGGTGGTGGGCACGTAGACCGAGTACGGCTGCACCCGCTCGAGCAGGGTCGGCTTGAAGTTGCCCTCCGGGCCGTCGCTGATCACCTGCCCGGAGCCCGGATGCAGCCGGGACACGTACCAGCGCGTGCTGTAGCCGGTCGGCTGGGGCTCCGGGGTGCTGGCGCCCGCGGCCAGCTGGGACCAGTTGACCAGCTGCGAGAACTTCGAGACGTCGCCGCCGGCCAGCGTGTCGGCCTGGTTGTCCTCCATCCAGAAATTCCCGGTGACGTCGCGGGCCAGCCCGTCGGCCCCCAGCGCCTGGCCGACCGGGTTGCCCGCCAGCGCTTTCTGGGTGGCGGCGGCCAGTGCGTCGCTGGAGCCGTCGGTGTAGACGGGCGGCTCCTGGGCGACGGTGCGGAAGGTGACGTTGTAGAGGCGTTCGGCGGTGGACGCCAGCAGGGCCGGCGCCGACGCGTTGCCGATGTCCGGCGAGGCGAAGTTCTGGCCGCTCGCGTCGGCCAGGCCGGCGCCGAGGCGCACCCGCCAGGCGCCGCCGACGGGCAGCAGGCTGCGGGGCACGGCGACGATGAACGACTTGGCCGTCCGGTCGACGGTCAGGCTGCCGCCGTGGGCGAGCACGTTGGTCCGCAGCCCGGTCAGCGGGTTGACCAGCCAGGCGCCCCGGCTGGAGACGACGAGCGCCTTGTCGATGCCCGGAGACCGGACGCCGGCCTGGGCCGGCCAGGCGGCCGCCCCGGTCGCCGGATTGTTGTCGGTGTCGAGCGCCCACTCGGCGATGGGGACCTTCGGATCGGCGAGCGTGACCCAGTCGACTCGCCAGTAGCTGTAGCCGCCCTCCAGGCCGACGCCGGCCCGGAAGATGTCGGCGCCGTTGTTGTCGGCCGGGCCGGACGGATACACGTAGTCGCCCTGGCGCGGCGCCAGTTGGGAGCTCAGCGAGTAGCTCGACTCAGTCAGTCCCTGCGGGCTCGACGCCCCGTAGGCGTCGTAGATGAAGTCGCTCCACAACGAGGCGCCGCCGGCGAGCCGCCCGGTGCCCGAGGTCTGCGGGAACGTGCTGGGAAACGGCCAGGCGGTGGCCGACGGCTCGGGCAGCGACGGGGCGGGGGTGGTGGCCGCCGCCGGCACGTCGGCGGGCAGCCCGGCCGCCGCCGGCACGTCGGCGGGCAGCCCGGCCGGCGCACGCGCGGCGGCGGTGCCCGTCGCTGCCGTGACCACGAGCGCGGCGATCAGGGCGAGGGCCCCGCCGACAGACCGGATCTGTCTCCTCACCGGCGCGACGATACACCTCAAGGTGGTGGATCGCGCCGGTCGGGCCGCCGCGCCCGGATGAGCCGGAGGGTCTGGGGGCTCAGTGTCTCATAGCCACACGGAACCCCCGAGGCCCTCCGGCCGCGGGCAGCATGCGCGTCCGCGCGCCCCGCTGGCAACCCGGACGGGGGCGGGCCGGGGCGTTCGTAAGCTCAGGATGAGACCGATGCACATTCCTGACCGCCCGCCCATCCTCCCCCCGTTCACCGGGATGACGCTCGACCGCGCGTCGGCCGAGCGCAAGGATCCGGAGTGGGTCCGGCGCCGGCTCGACGACGCCGCCGCGCGGGCGGTGACCGCCACTCATGAGGGCGTGGCGATGACCAACGGGGGAGAGCCGGCGCTGCTGCGCGGCGCACTGCCGCCGGATGGGCGTGACGAGGCGATCCTGCTCGGTCTGGAGGATGGCGCGCCGTTGTTCGGCGTCGACCTCGAGACGGTTCCGGGGACGCCGGTGGAGGGGGCCGACATCGTGCCCCTGCGCGAGGCCGGGCTGGTACTGGCGCCGCAGGAGGCGGGGCTGGCGGCCTATGTCGTGGCGTTGCTCAACTGGCACCGCCGCCACCGCTTCTGCGCCAACTGCGGGGCGCAGACGCTGGTCGATGAGGCCGGCCACTCGCGCCGTTGCCCGCGCTGCAGGGCCCACCACTTCCCGCGCACCGACCCGTGCGTGATCATGACCGTCGAGCATGACGGTCGGCTGCTGCTGGGTCGCCGGGCGGGCTGGCCGGAGGGCCGCCTATCGGTCCTGGCCGGCTTCGTGGCGCCGGGCGAGGCAGCCGAGGAGGCCGTCATCCGCGAGGTCGCCGAGGAGTCCGGGATCGTCGCCCGCGACCCGGTGTTCGTCGCCTCGCAGCCGTGGCCGTTCCCGTCGTCGCTGATGCTCGGCTTCCATGCTCTCTCCGACGGCGGCGAGCCGGAGACGCGTGACGGGGAGCTCGAGGAGGTCCGCTGGGTCGACCGGGACACGGTTCGCCGCGCGCTGGAGGGCGACCCGTCCAACGACTTCCGCCTGCCGCCGGGAGTGTCGATCGCCCGCTACCTGATCGAGCGCTGGGCGGCCGGCCGCCTGCCCTAGAGGCCGCCGCGGAACGGCCGGCGCCCTAGAGGTCGCCGCGCAGGATCCACTCGGCCAGGAATGGCTCGGCGATCCGGTAGCCGACGCCGTCGCGCTCCACGAGCTCCTCCTGCACGAGCGTGTCCAGCGCACGCTGGACGGTCGAGTTGGCCGGCAGGTTGTGGGTCCGGCGGTAGGCGGTGGCAAACGGCGGCCGGCCCGGGTCGCGGGCGAGCGCCTCCATCACCACCCGCTGGGCGCGTGAGGCCCTGCCCCAGACGGATTGGAAGTGGGCGTTCTCGGAGTGCAGGACCCGCGCCAACGCCTGCGCCAGCTCCGCGTCGCCGGCGGCGGCGCCCTCCGGCGTCACCTCCCAGAGCGCGTAGGCCAGCTCCTGGGTGCCGTACGGATGCGCGTGCGTGATCGCCAGCAGCGCGTCGACGACCGCGGCGCCCGCCGTGCGCCCGGTCCGGGTGAAGCGTGACCGGATGAACCGGGCGAACAGCTTGGGCGGGATCACCCCCAGCTCCATGTGCTTGGCGCTGCGCCAGAACGGCTCGTTCTCGTCGTTGAAGATGCGGTGCATCATGTGGCGCTTGCTTCCCAGGTAGATGTGCGCGACCTCTGGCTGCTCTTGGAACACGGACCGCATGATCCGCGGCAGGTTCGGATCGATGTCGACGATCTCCTGGAACTCATCGAGAATCAGCGCCACCGGCCGTTTGCGTTCTCCGGCCAGTTGCCCGGGGAGCTCGAGTAGCCGCTCGAGTGTCGCGTGGATGTCCTCAGCGCGTTGCGAGGCGGCGAAGCTGAAGCCGAGCGAGCCGTCGTCCGGGTCGACGGTCACCACAGGACGAATGCGCAGGCCTTGGAACACGCTAAGGCGCTCCCTCGTGCGGAATAGACGCGTGGCAATGTCGTCATAAATCGTGCGCGCCAGCTTCTCTGCAAGCCGAGTCACCGTGGGGGTCGTCATTAGGTTGACGCTGGCCACCAGTGCTTTTCGCTTGATCAGTTCTTGTGAGACGCGCCATATGAGCGACGACTTGCCGTATCGGCGTGGCGCGAACAGAACGACGTCTTGTCCGTTGAGCGCGTCTGCCCTCAGCTCCACGATCTCCTTTTCACGGTCCGTGAAGGCGTCGTCCAGTGCCAGGCCCCCATAGCGGAACGGGTTCGTTTCGGTATGCTCGATCACACGCCCATTATACGACAGAGGGTAAGGATTAGTACCCGTATACGGGTAACGCGCATACGCATAAGCCATTTCGCTCATGCTCACGTTGTCTGTAGGCTTGCCAGCGATGGACTACCTCGACCTGGCCGACCGCAACTGGCCGCTTCTGCGGCGCGTGATGGCCGGCCACACGGCGGTCTATCGCGCGACGAACGGTGCGGTCGGACACCGGCTGCCGTTCTTCGCTCCGACGCTGCTGCTCGACCATGTCGGCGCGAAGAGCGGCAAGCGGCGCACGAGCCCGCTCGTCTACGGACGCGACGGCGCGAACCTCGTGCTCGTCGCATCGAAGGGCGGCTATCCGCGCAACCCGGCTTGGTTTCACAACCTCGCGGCGCATCCCGACACGACCGTGCAGGTCGGCTCCGAACGGATCGACGTCCACGCGCGCGTCGCCGAGGGCGAGGAGCGCGAACGTCTGTGGGCGCTGATGGTCGGCGTGTACGGCGGCTACGCCGATTACCAGCGGCGCACCGACCGGCAGATCCCGCTGGTCGTGCTCGAGCCGCGCT
>JBPYFQ010000015.1:0-46824 GCA_051985625.1 Solirubrobacteraceae bacterium | reverse complement strand
CGCGTCGGGTCGACCTGGCTCAGCCCCGCCGGGCGGCCGTGCGCATCTCCGACAGGATGCGCTCCAGGCGCGGCTCGGTCTCGGTGTCGACGTGGGTCATCGCCGCGGCGACCGCCGGGTGGACGGCGGCGATCTGGGCGTGCATCTCCTGCGCGACCGCGCGGTAGCTGGGGTGTCCCTCGCGGCCGGAGCGCAGCTCGATGAGCTGCATCGCTTCGCGGGCGTTGAGGTCCAGGACGAAGCGGATGCGATAGGCGAGGCATAGCGCGTAGGAAGCGGCGCCGGCTGGCCCGGCCTGGGCGAGACGCTCGTATTCGGCCCGGGACGCATCCAGGGCGCGGCGGTAGGCGTCGCCGGCCCCGGCCAGATCGACCTCGTCCGGGACCTCGGCACCGAGGTCCGGGCTGAGCGTCTGCCACTGCGCGGTCAGCATCCGGTGGCGTTGCAGGTCCCGGAACGCGCCGTAGTCGGCGACGATCTCGAACCGGTAGCGGACGGCCTCGAAGCCGCGCCCCGGCCGGTGGCGCCGATTCCCCCGCTGGCCGACCAGGTCGGCCAGCAGTTGGGTCCGCTCGGCGTCCGACAGGGACCGGACCGAGTCGCGGATGGCCGTCTCGGACCGCGTCGTGGCCTCGAACAGCAGCGCGACCAGCAGATCCTCCTCGTCGCCGTCGACGTGGGTGAGGCGCACCGAGGGGCCGGCCGCCTCGCCGTCCGGCGTCTCGCTCAACCCCAGTCGCCGGGCCCAGCGCCGGCCGGCCTCGGCCCGGGACTCCAGGTAGCCGATCCACTGGCCGCCGCGGTCGGGCCGGTCGACGCGGGCCACGAAGCTCGGCATCACCACCTGCAGCTCGCGCAGGATCATGGCTCCGTAGCGGCGGGCCTCGGGCAGCGGGTGGGCCAGCAGGTGGAGGGTGAGCTGCTCATACGTCTGCCCGGTGGCGTAGATGCCCATGTGCGAGAGAGACGCCGCGGGGAGCAGGCCGCGCAGCAGGTCAAGCGCCTTGGCCTTGAGCGCCCGGGCATGGGCGGCGGGCGCCTCGTCGGCGGAGCGGGGGAACTGCTCCTCGGCCCAGGCCAGAACGGTGGGAAGCGCGGCCGAGTACGTGGCGAACAGCCCGTCCATGGCGCGCGTGTACTCCGGCCCCAGCTCCGGGTCCCGGTAGTAGCGAAACGACCCCGGCTCGCCCGCGGCGTGGCCGGGCATCGGCGTGTCATAGGCGATGTACCGGGTCGACTGCTCCAGGTAGGCGGCCAGGCGGGGGCGCTGGAGGATCTTGGTCAGGACGTTGGAGACCCATTCGCAGGCGACATGGGCGCCTCCCAGCTGGGCCACCGAGTCGTCTCCATAGCCGAGGATCATGCGCTCATACAGCCCGGCGGCCCGGCCTGACGCCTGCTCCAGCTCGGGGTGGGCGGGGTCGGTTTCCCTCGGCTCCGGCAGCTCGTCGGCGAACTCGTCGAGCAGCAGGCGGCGGAGGGTCCCCTGGTAGCGCGAGTACCGGGCGAACAGCGCGCCCTTCACCGTCTCGGGCAGGTTGACCAGGGCGAACACCGGCTGGTCGAGGTTGGTGCAGTGGGGGCGAAGCCGGTCGCGCTCCGCCTCGGTGAAGGTCTCGATCGGATACCGCACGGCGGCCGATCGTAGCGGCGCCACCGGCCGGTCCCGAGGCCGGCCGCCCGGTGGGGGTGGGCGTGGGGTGGCGGGGTACCGATCACCAGCGGCCGATGTGGACGACCTCGTCGAACGGACGGCGATCCGGCCGCCGGATCGGCCGCAGCGGCCGGTCGGCGGGGTGGCCGAAGTCGATCATGATCGTCGCGTACCGGTCCTCCGGGAAGCCGAGCAGCCGCCGAGCCAGATCCTGATCGCCGACGGCCGAGTGGCCGGAGCCGATCCCCCGGTCGGCCGCGGCGATCATCATCTGCATCGCGGCCTGCCCGGTGTCGAACGCGGCGCGCTCGCGCCGGGCCGGGTCATCCAACCCGGGCAGGACGATCACGACCGTCAGCGCCGACTCGGCCACGTGCCCTCCGCCGCGCCACACCTCGGACAACTTGCGCAGCTCGTCGCGGTCGGTGACCGCGATGAAATCCCACGGCTGCCAGTTGCGCGACGAGGGGGCGCGCCGGCCGGCCTCGAGGATGCGGTGCACGTCGTCGTCGCTCAGCGGACGGTCGGCGAACTGGCGTACGTTGCGGCGGCTGGTGATCGCGTCCCAGGTCTCCATGTCGGCTCTCCGTGTGTTGCGGGCGTCGGCGAACTCTAAGTCTGCGGGGTCTGGCTGTCGGCCCGGTAAGCTGCCGATACGCATGCGTACCACCACCGATGAGCACCTGGATGTCGTGATCGTCGGCGCCGGCCTGTCGGGAATCGGCGCCGCCTGCCATCTCCAGCAGGAGTGCCCGGACCTGACCTACACCGTGCTGGAGGCTCGCGACCGGATCGGTGGCACGTGGGACCTGTTCCGCTACCCCGGGGTCCGCTCGGACTCCGACATGCTCACCCTCGGCTACGCGTTCTCCCCCTGGGACGAGCCCGAGGCGATTGCCGACGGGCCGGCCATCCTGCGCTACGTCTCCGACACGGCTCGCCGCTACGGAGTGGTGGAGCGGGTCCGCTTCGGGCGCCGGGTTATCGGCGCCGAGTGGTCAAGCGACTCCGCGCAGTGGTCGCTGGAGGTCCGCCGCGACGACGGAGGGGTGGAGCGACTGACGTGCCGCTTCCTGCTTATGTGCACCGGCTACTACCGGTATGACCAGGGGTATACGCCGGATTTCCCGGGCGCTGAGCGGTTCTCCGGGCCGGTCGTCCACCCGCAGCACTGGCCGGAGGACCTGGACTACCGCGGGCGGCGGGTCATGGTCATCGGCAGCGGGGCGACCGCCGTCACCCTCGTGCCGGCCATGGCCAAGACCGCCGGGCACGTCACGATGCTCCAGCGCTCGCCGAGCTACGTCCTGTCGGTGCCCGGTACCGATGAGATGGCCCAGCGGCTGCGCCGGCGGCTGCCCGCGGGCGCCGCCTACCAGATCGTCCGCTGGCGCAACGTGCTCGTGATGTCGCTCCTGTATCAGCTGAGCCGCCGCCGGCCCGCGCTGATCAAGCGGCTCATTCGCCAGGGCATCGCGAAACAGCTGCCCGACGGCTACGAGCTCGACCCCCATTTCCGCCCCAGCTACGACCCGTGGGATCAGCGCATGTGCTTCGTCCCGGACGGCGACCTGTTCGAGGCGCTGAGCGACGAGTCGGCCTCGATCGTGACCGGACAGGTCGAGACGTTCACCGAGCGGGGCGTGCGCCTGCAGGGCGGCCGAGAGATCGAGGCGGACATCATCGTCACCGCCACCGGGCTGCGGCTGCTGGCCCTGGGCGGGGTGACGCTGTCGGTTGACGGCCGCGCGGTCGACCTCCCGCAGACGGTGGCCTACAAGGGGATGATGCTCTCCGGCGTGCCGAACTGCGCGTTTGCGATGGGCTACACGAACGCGTCCTGGACCCTCAAGGCCGACCTCACCGCCCGCTACGTCTGCCGCGTGCTCAACCACATGCGCGCGCACGGCTATCGCCAGTGCGTGCCGATCATGGACGACCCCGGCCTGGCGCGCGAGCCGCTCATCAACCTCACCTCCGGCTACGTCCAGCGCTCGGTCCAGGAGTTCCCCACGCAGGGGGCCCGGCGCCCGTGGCGCGTGCACCAGAACTACGTCCTGGACCTGCTGGCGTTCCGGCTGGGACGGGTCGACGACGGCGTGCTCCGGTTTTCCCGCGCCGGCGCCGCCGAGCGCGGGCCGGACGAGGTGGCGGCCGCGGCCTGATCGGCCGGCGTCACGCGGGAGGAGTCGTCGGCCGCGGCCTGATCAGCCGGCGCTGTCGGGGTTGCCCGTCGACTGAGAGCCCTCGCTGGACTCGCCCCCCGAGCCGCCTTCACGGTTGCCGCCGCCGCGGCGGCGGGTCTCGGTCTGGCCCTCGTGCTCAGGCGGTTGCTCCTCGGCGTTCTGGTCAGAGACGCTGCCGGGCAGATGTTCGTCGTCGGGGTTCTTCTGGCGATCCTCGGTCATGGCGTCGCCGCTACCCGCCGGGCGGGCGCGGAAACGACCTCTAAGCTTCACGTCCGTGAGGGCCGAGACGGCTGTGCCACGCTCGCTGGTGTGGGCGACCGACATCGACGTGCTGCCCGCCGACCGCGTCAGCGTCCGCCACGACGACCATCTGGTCGTCCGCTCGCCGAGCAACCCGGCGCACTGGTGGGGCAACCTGCTGGTGTTCGACGAGGCGCCACGGGCCGGGGACCGCCACCGGTGGGAGGAGATCTTCGCCGCCGAGTTCGCCGGTGAGCCGGCCGTCCGCCACCGGACGTTCTGCTGGGATCGCACCGATGACGACCTCGGCGAGGCCCCGGCTGAGTTCCAGCCGGCCGGCTATGACCTGGAGCGGACGGTGGGGCTGATCGCCACTCCGAGCGAAATCCGCCCGCATCCGCGGGCCAACCGGAACGTCGCCATCCGGAGGCTGGCGCCCTCGCCGGGCGCCGACGCGGGCCTGTGGGAGCAGGTCGTCGAGATCCAGGTGGCCGGGCGCGACGAGCGGGTCGACGAGGATAGCCACCGGGAGTTCTGCCGCCGGCGGCTGGGCGACCTGCGGGACCTGTTCGTCGGCGGCCGCGGCGGCTGGTACGTGGCGCTCCTGGGCGACGAGGTCGTCGGGAGTTGCGGCGTTGTCGTCACCGACGGCCGCGGCCGGTTTCAGATCGTCGACACCGCGGCGGCTCACCGCCGGCGGGGGATCTGCTCACGGCTGGTGGTGGACGCGGCCGGGGATGCGGCGGCCACCTACGGGGCGCGGCGGCTCGTCATCGCCGCCGACGCCGCCTACCACGCGCTGGGGATCTACGAGTCGCTCGGGTTCCGCGCGGTCGAGCGCGTGGCCGGGGTCTGCCTGATGCCTGGCTGAGGTGCACGACGCGGCGGTCGGAGGGCCGCGTTGGGGCTACGGCAGCCCTAGCGCGCGCCCGGCATGCGCCGCCAGATCGAACAGCGGCTGGGGGATGATGCCGAACACGATGCACGCCGCGCCGAACACGACGGCGACGAGCGTCACCTCGGGGAAGGCGAACGGGCGGGAGGAAGCGAGGATGTCGGCCTCGGGCGAGCCGCCGGCGATCGGGGCCAGCCCGGGCATCGGCGTGATCGCCGGGGGGGCGGCGGTGAGGCCGGGGCCGGACGCCGGAACCTCCTCGCGCATGAACATCACCGCGATCACCCGGAGGTAGTAGGCGAGCGAGATCATGGAGCCGATCACCAGCACGATGGCCAGCCACGTGTAGTTGCCGTCGACGAGCGCGTGGATGAGCTGGAACTTGCCGATGAAGCCGACCGTGCCGGGGATGCCGGACAGCGCCAGCATGGCGATCGACATCGGCCAGGCCAGCCAGGGGCTCCGGCGGGCCAGGCCGGACAGCCCGGACAGGTCGTCCCCATCGGCGCGCACGTACTGGACGCCCACGATGACGGCGAACGCGGCCAGGTTCATCATCAGATAGACGATCAGGTACAGGACGGTGGCGTCGACGCCCAGTCGGGTCGCCACGACAACGCCGGCGAGCATGTAGCCGGCCTGGGCGACGCTGGAGTAGCCGAGCATCCGCTTGAGCGAGGACTGGCCCAGGGCGCCGACATTGCCGACGATGATCGTGATGGCGGCGATCGTCGCCAAGGCGGGCGCCCAGGTGTCGCGAACGCCGAACGCGGCGACATCGAAGAAGCGCAGCAGCACGCCGAGCGCCGCCGCCTTGGTGGCGGTGGCCATGAACGCGGTGATCGGCGTGGGCGCGCCGTCGTAGACGTCGGGCGTCCACTGGTGAAACGGCGCCACCGAGGCCTTGAAGGCGAAGCCGACGATGACGAGCCCGAGGCCGGTCAGGAGCATGGGGTCGCCCATCAGCCCGTGGGCCAGGCCGCCGTGGGGGCCGTGGCCCGCGATCGCGGCGGCGATCGGTCCGAAGAACGTGGAACCCGTCGACCCGTAGACGAGGGCCAGCCCGTAGACGAGCGTCGCCGATCCCACCGAGCCGATCACCAGGTACTTGAGCCCGGACTCCAGCGACCCCTCGCGCCGGTACTCCGACGCGCACAGCACGTAGAGCGGGATCGACAGCATCTCGAAGCCGATGAACAGGGTGACGAGATCCTGGGCCGAGACCAGCACGGCCATTCCCAGGATGCTGAACAGCAACAGCGCATGGTACTCGCCGTGCCCCGCGGTCTCCGGGGCCCGCCCCCGGAGCGACAGCAGGACGCAGGCGATGCCCGCCGCGGCGAAGATCAGGTCCAGGACGATGGCCAGGCCGTCGACCGCCAGGGCCCCGGAGATGATCGAGGCGGGGTGGCCGAACCGCGTGACGGCGTCGACGATCGATGCCGCCAGGGTGGCGATCGTCAGCAGCGGCACGAGGCCCGCGCGGGCCACCCGGCCGAGCAGCCCGACCATGAGGACGACGACGGCGCCGCCGGCCAGGATCAGGAACGGCAGGAACGAGGCCCAATCGATGTGGGGCCCGTGCAGGGTCGCCACTGCGACGAGATGCTGATGCGTGATGTTCATGGGGCCTGAGCCACCGTGCTCGTGGTTTGTCCGCCGTGCAGCTGGGCGGTCGTGCCGGCCAGCGCGGTCCGGACCGTCGGCTCGGAGCGGCGCAGCCCGAACTGCGGGTAGAAGGCCAGCACCAGGATGACGAGCACGATCGGGACGATCACGGCGCCGTCGCCGAGCGATATCTCACGGGAGGTGACCCTGGGGCCGACCCGGTTGTGCATCGACTGGATGTACAACCGCAACGCGTAGGCGGCGGCGCCGACGACGCCGACCGCGGCCAGCATCGCGAACGGCAGCTTGGCGTTGAACACCCCGAGCAGGATGTTGAACTCGCCGATGAAGTTGCTGGACCCCGGCATGGCCAGCGTGGCCAGGGTCACGATCAGAAACAGGCTGGCCATGACCGGGGCGCGGAAGGCGATCCCGCCCATGTCGGCCAGCTTCTCCGAGCCGCCGGAGCGGGCGGCCGCCAGTGCCACGAAGAAGAACAGCGGCGCGGTGACCAGCGCATGGTTGACCATCTGCAGCAGCGCGCCCTGGGCGCCCTGGGGGCGCAGGGAGAAGATCCCCAGCACGATGAAGCCGAGTTGGGCGACGCTGGAGTAGGCCACGACCAATCGCGCGTCCGGCGTCGTCATCGCCACCAGCGTGCCCCACAGGATGGAGATCACCGCGATGATCAGCATCAGCGTCTGGAAGTGCACGGATGCGTACGGGAACAGGGGCAGGACGATCCGCAAAAAGCCGTAGGCGGCGACCTTGGACAGGATGGCCGAGAACACGGCGATGGCCGGGATCGGCATCGCCTTGTACCCGTCCGGCAGCCAGCCGTGGAACGGGACGAGCGGCATCTTGACCAGGAAGGCGATCCCGAAGCAGAGGAAGATCCACACCTGGGTGGTGTGCGACAGGGGCAGCCCGCGCAGCGCGCTCAACGCGAAGTTGATCGGCGTGTGGTGCTCGCTGGAGGCCAGCGCCCCGGTGGCGATCGCCGCCACCAGCATGAAGAACGAGCCGACCAGCGTGTAGATGACCAGCTTCGTCGTCGCCCGCACCCGGTCCGGGCCGCCCCACATCCCCGACAGGAAATAGAACGGGATCAGCATCAGGTCGAAGAAGGCCACGAACAGCGCCAGGTCCTGCGCGCAGAAGGCGCCCAGCACGCCGCTCTCGGCTACGCCGAACAGGAAGTAGAAGGTGCGCGGCCGGTCCCACTCGCGGGTCGCGCACCACAGCAGCGCGGCGGCGAAGATGAACGTGGCGACCAGGACGAGCGACACGTTGAGCCCGTCGAGTCCGAGCTTGTAGTGAACGCCGAGCGCGGAGATCCAGACCTGGTCGGTGACGAACTGCAGGCCGGCCACGCCGATCTTGAAGCGGGCCACGAACGAGATCGCGATGGCCAGGGTGATCAGGCTCCACACCACGGCGGCGCGGCTGGCCAGCCGGGCCGGCAGCAGGCAGGCGAGCAGCGAGAGCGCAAGGGGAACCCAGAGGAGGATGGAGAGAGTCATGTGGCCGAGATCAGGAAGTAGAGGGCCATGCCGGAGACGCCGACGATCACGGCCGCGGCGTAGTAGCGCAGGAAGCCGCTCTGGGCCCGGCGGACCGCCGCCGAGCCCGCCCGGACGACGCCAGTGATGCCCCCGGTGACGACGCCGCTGATGAATCCCTGCTCCAGGACGCTGCCGCAGAACCGCCCCAGCCACAGCGTCGGGCGGACCACCAGGAAGTCGATCACCTCATCGAAGTACCACTTGTTGTACAGGAACGTGTGCAGACCGCTGAACCGGGCCATCAGCACGGCCGAACTGCCCGGCTTGGCGATGTAGAACCGGTAGGCGGTGCCGATCCCGGCGATGGCGATCAGCGCGCCGATGACCAGGCCGAGCCATTCGTTCCCCACGCTCCCGGACAGGTCGTAGAGCCGCGATCCGGTGAACGAGGGGCTCAGGAAGCGGACCACCGAGTCGTCGACCCCGGGAATCTGAAGGAAGCCGCCGAAGACCGCCAGCACGGCCAGGATCGCCATCGGCACCTTCATCGCCACGTCGCGCTCGGCGATGTGGTGCTCGGCGCCGGGGAAGCCGACGTCGGTGTCCTCGATCTCGCCGGTCTGCGGGTTGGTGGGGGGCTCGACATGGGCCAGGTGGCCGCCTTCGAGGTCCACGGCCTCCGGCACCGGGGGTCCGAAGAACGCCCGGAAGATCATCCGGAACGTGTAGACGCCGGTCAAAAACGCCCCGACGTAGCCGGCGATCCCCAGGATCAGGAAGCCGCCGCCGCGGTTGTCCAGGTAGCCGATGATGTCGTCCTTGGACAGCCAGCCGGAGAACGGTGGAAGCCCGGACAGGGCCAGGCCGCCGATGACAAAGCAGGCGAACGTGAACGGCATCGCCTTGCGGAAGCCGCCCATCCGGTCCAGCGACTGCTCGCCGGCCATAGCGCTGATGATGGAGCCGGCGGCCATGAACAGCAGCGCCTTGAAGTAGGCGTGGGTCATGAGGTGAAACAGCGACGCCGAGTAGGCGCCCACCGAGACGCCCATGATCATGTAGCCGATCTGCGACATCGTCGAGTACGCGATGACCCGCTTGAGATCGGTCTGCACGACGGCGATGGTGGCCGCAATCAGCAGCGTCAGGCAGCCGCCGATGGCGCCCACGTCGGCGGCGGTCGGCGCCTGCTCGAACAGGGGGTGCATGCGGGCGATGATGTAGACGCCGGCCGTGACCATGGTGGCGGCGTGGATGAGCGCCGAGACCGGCGTGGGGCCCTCCATGGCATCCGGGAGCCATGTGTGGAGCGGCACCTGGGCCGACTTGGCAAACGCGCCGACCAACAGGAGCAGGCATCCGGCGACCAGGTCGGTCTGGTTGTGGGTGAAGACGTGGGGGATCTCGCGGAAGGTCTGGGTGAAGTCGACCGTGTGCGTGTGGCGGAAGATGAAGAACGTCCCCAGCACCAGGCCGACGTCGCCGAGGACGTTGATGACGAACGCCTTGATGCCCGCGGACGTGGCGGTCGTCCGCCGGTACCAGAACGAGATGAGCAGGTACGAGGCGGCGCCCACGAACGCCCAGCCGATGATCAGGATGATGAAGTTGCCGGCCAGCACCAGCAGCAACATCGAGAAGACGAAGTAGTTGAGGTAGGAGAAGTAGCGGACGTACCCCCGGTCGGACTTCATGTAGGCGACCGAGTACAGGTGGATGAGCGTCGACACGCCGGAGACGATCAGCGCCATGTAGATCGACAACGGGTCGATGAGGATCGAAAGCTTGGCGTCGACCCCGGCGCTCACGTCGTAGTTCCACAGCGACGAGGTGAGCACGCGGTGGGTCTCCGGCTGGCCCAGCAGTGAGATGAGCTCCGCCACCGCCGCGGCGAACGCCAGGGCGATGGCCAGCGTGCCGATCCAGCCCGCGATGATGCCGCGTCGCTGCCACCGGTAGGTGAGCGCGTTGATGATGCACCCCAGCAGCGGGAAGAGCAGGATGAGCCAGGCGTAGGTCGTGCTCATGCCATCACCCGTGCAGCTCGGAGAGCTCGTCGACGTCCATGGCCAGCTGCCGGCGGTAGATGGCCACGATCAGCCCCAGACCGACCGTCACCTCGCAGGCGGCGACGACCATCACGATCAGGGCGAAGATCTGCCCGGACTCGCCGCCCCACATGCGGCTGAATGCCACCAGGGCCAGGTTGGCCGCGTTGAGCATCAGCTCCAGGCAGAGCAGGATGACCAGCGGGTTGGGGCGGACCAGCACCCCGATCGCGCCGATGGCGAAGATGATGGCCGACACGGCCAGGTACCAGCCGATGGCCATTACCAGCCCCCCTCCGAGCGACCATCGGCGCCGGCCTGGGCTCCGGTGTGGCTGCCGATCGGCTCGTGCTGGCTCTCCGGCTCGGAGACCGTGCCGCCGCCGCCCTCGATGCCGGTGGTCTCGGCCATCGTGCCGGTGTAGGCCGGACGGCGGACGCGGATGGTCGCCAGATCGCCCTCGGTGGTGCCCTCCAGTCCGCGCCGCCGGCGGGCCAGCACGACCGCGCCGATCGCCGCCACCAGCAGCAGCAGCGAGGCGATCTCGAACGGGAACAGGTACGTGGTCAAAAACAGGGTGCCGATGTGCTTGGGGGTGCCGAAGCCGAACACGTACGTCGCGCCGTCCGAGGAGATGCCCTTCAGCGCGGTGCCGAGCATGGCGATGCACAGTTCGACGGCGAGCGCCGCGCCGAACAGTGGCCCCAGCACCTTGAGCGCGCCCCCGTGGCGGTGCAGCGGCTCGTCGCCGCCGCCCACGTAGGCGACGACGAACACGTACAGCACCATCACGGCGCCGGCGTAGACGACGACCTGTGCGGCGGCCACGAACTCGGCCCGCAGCAACAGGAACAGCGCGGCCAGCGAGATCAGGTGGCAGACGAGCGCCAGCACGTTGTAGAACGGGTTGCGCAGCATCACGACCGCCACGGCGCCGGCGATGGCGCCGATGGCAGCGATGAAGAACAGGACCGCACTCATGGCGTTGAACTATTCCCCTTCCGTCCGGAGCGGAGTGCGCTCGATCGGCACCTCGAGCAGCATCTCCTTGGTGAAGATCAAGTCCGACCGCGTGTAGTCCGAGAGCTCGTAGTCGTGTCCCATGGTGATGGCGTCGAACGGGCAGGCGATCTCGCAGTAGCCGCAGAAGATGCAGCGGCTGAGGTTGATCTCGTACACGGCGGCGTAGCGCTCGCCGGCCGAGATGCGGTTCTCCGGGGTGTTCTCGGCGGCGACCACGCGAATGCAGTCGGCCGGGCAGGCGGCGGCGCACAGCGAGCAGCCCACGCACTTCTCCAGGCCGGTGTCCTCGAACTTGTGGAGCTTGTGGCGGCCGCGGAACCGGGGATACACCGGAGTCTTCTCCTCCGGGTACTGGATCGTGACCGGTCCCTCCACCACGCGCGCGAACGTCGTCTTGAGGCCGCGCAGCGTGGCGCCGAACGTGCGGTAGGTGCCGGCCACCGGGCCGGGGGCGGGCGCGCGGATCACTTCCACGACGTCGCCGGGGTCATAGGGGCTCATCGAGCGCTCCTCTCATACACAGGCGTCAGAAGTCTCATCCCACCACGATGATGGCCGTGACCAGGAGGTTGAGGGTGGCCAGGGGCAACAGGATCTTCCAGCCGAAGGACATCAGCTGGTCGTAGCGCAGGCGGGGCAGCGTCGCGCGGATCCAGATGAAGAAGGTGATGACCAGTAGCATCTTGGCCAGGACGACGAACGGGTCGACCCAGCCGGGGGGATTGATCCCGAACGGCAACAGCCAGCCCCCCAGGAACAGGGTGGTGGCGATCCCGGCCACGACGATCATGTTCGTGTACTCGGCGAACAGGTAGGCCACGAACGCGGTGCCGCCGTACTCGGTGAAGTACCCGCCGACCAACTCGGCGTCCGCCTCGACGAGGTCGAACGGGGCCCGGTTGGTCTCCGCGAACGACGCGGTCATGAAGATCAGGAAGCCGACGATCTGCGGGATGAAGTACCACATGCCCGCCTGGGCGTGGACGATCCCGGTCAGCGACAGGGTGCCGGCGGTGATCAGCACCCCGACGAGCGACAGGCCCTGGGACACCTCATAGGAGATGAGCTGGGCGGCGCCGCGCATGGCGCCCAGGAACGAGTACTTGGATCCGGAGGCCCAGCCGCCGAGCATGATCCCGTAGAACGAGATCCCGCTGAAGGCGAACACGTACAGCACGCCGATCGAGACGTCGATCCCGTACAGCCCCACCTCCTGGCCGAAGATGCGCTGGACGTCGCCGAACGGGATGATCGCCAGCGAGGCGACCGCGGTGACGATGCCGATCATCGGCGCGATCCGGAACAGCGAGGCCACCGACGTGGTCGGCCGGAACGGCTCCTTGACCGCGAACTTGACGATCTCGGCCAGCGGCTGCATGAGCCCGTAGGGACCGACCCGGTTGGGCCCGTAGCGCCCCTGGAAGCGGCCGAGCAGCTTGCGCTCGTAGACGATGAGCACCGGCAGCACGGCGAAGATCACGCCGAAGATGACGATCGCCTTGATGATCTGCACCCACCACGGCTCGTAGAACCCGACATTGGCCAGCGCAATCACGACGGCTTGATCACCTCAATGAGCGACTCGGTCAGCGCGTTGGCCGAATCGGTCTTCAGTCCCTCAGCCAGGAACGCCCGGCCGGCCGGCACCGTGGAACGGATGACCGCGCGGGCCTGCAGCCGCGTGCCGTTCTGGGCCACGACGACCCGCTCGCCGTCGCCGATTCCGAGCCGCTCGGAGTCCTCGATGGAGAGTTCGACGGTCTGTTGCGGGACCAGGAACTGAAGCGCGGGCGAGATCTCGACCTCCGGGGCGGCCCACAGCGGCCGGTAGGTGCCGAGCGCCAGGTGACCCAGGGAGGACGGCGCCACTTCGGTCTTGGCGCGCGCGGGCGCGGGCGGTTCCTCGGCCGGCGGGTTGGTGGCCAGCGCCATGAGGTGGGCCTCCGGCCACTCCTGCCACCGCAGTCCACGGGCGCCGATCTTCTCCGGCGTCAGTCCGCGGTAGAACGGGACGCTCCCCGCCAGTCGCTCAAACGCCTGGATGCCCGACTCGACCTGGAGGTCGAGCCCGCAGCGTCGCGACACCTCGGCGATGACCGACCAGCCGGCGTGCACCTCGTCCGGGTGCGCGATGGCGATCCGCAGCCGCTGCAGGCGGCCGTCCGGGTGGGTGACGGTGCCCTCCTTCTCGGCGTAGGACTCGGCCGGGAAGATGACGTTGGCGTGCTGGCGCAGGCCCTCGGTGAGGACCGAGGCGTGGGCGACGACGAGCGCGGCGGACTGCAGCGCCCGCTCCCACAGGCCGCGGTTCGGCAGGTCGCGAACCGGGTCGGTCCCCAACAGGTAGAGCGCGGTCAACTCGCCGGCGGCGGCCGCGGCGCCGATCTCGGCGGAGCCCCGGCCCGGCGTCTGCACCGCCTCGAAGCCCGGGCCGGCGTCGGGGACGCACCCGGCCTCGCGCAGTCCGCGGCCGTTGGCGCCCGCGGGAACCTCCAACAGGCCGGCGCCGTCGGTGTCGGCCAGCCCCAGGCGCCCGGCGATCCGGCGCAGCGCCGACGCGGCGGTGGCGCCGATGCGCTCGCCGTAGATGATGACCACGTCGCCGCCGTTGCCGGACAGCAGCGCGGCGACGGCGGCAACTTCCTCATCGACGTCGTTCGCCCCGGCCAGCGCGCGGTCGAGGGCGACCGCGAAGTCGGCCTCTGCGCCCGGCGCGATGCGGGCGATGTGGGCGGCGCTGGCGTCGAGCGCGGTCGGCCGGGCGGTGGCGACCGCCACCTTGAGGCCGTGCCGGCGGATCCCCTTGCGCAGGCGGAGGTCGAGGATCGAGGCGTCCTCACGCGGGTCGCAGCCGAGCAGCAGCACGCTGTGGGCGAACTCCACGTCGGGAATGGTGGCCTGCAGTTCCGGCGCGGCCAGGGCCCGGGCGGTCTCGTTGGGGATGCCATCGGACCCGCCGGCGCGGGAGTCGATATCGCTGGACTGGAGGCGCTCGCGCATCAGGCGCTGGAGCAGGTAGCCCTCCTCGTTGGTGGCCTGTCCGCCCACCAGCGCGCCGACGCGGCCCTGGTGACGGGCCAGGCCGGCCGCCGTCTGGAGCGCGCGCTCCCACGAGACCTCGCGCAACTCGCCGCCGTCACGAACGAGCGGGCGGGTAATGCGATCGTCGACGTGGATGGCCTGGTAGGCGAACCGGCCCTTGTCGCACAGCCAGCCGTCGTCGACGCCCGGGTTGCCCTCGTAGTCCCGCGCCAGCACCCGCATGACGCGGTCGTCGCGGACGGTCAGGGTGACGTTGCACTGCGACGGGCACAGCGTGCACACGCCGGCGCTGGACTCGATATCCCACGGCCGGGCCCGGAACCGGTACGGCTGCGAGGTGAGCGCCCCCACGGGGCACAACTCGACGATGTTGCCGCTGTAGGGCGCCACGTACGGGTGACCGTCGTGGGTGGCGACGAACGTGTCCGCGCCGCGCTCGGTGAAGATCAGCTGGTAGTCCTCGGCAACCTCCTGGGAGAAGCGAACGCAGCGGTAGCAGAGGATGCAGCGCTCCCGGTCGATCGCCACCAGCGGACTGAGACTAAGCGGCTTCTCGAAGTGGCGCTTGGGCTCGATGAACCGGCTGCGTCCCAGGCCCCAGCCGAACGTGATGTCCTGGAGCGGGCATTCGCCGCCCTTGTCGCAGACCGGGCAGTCGAGCGGGTGGTTGACCAGCAGGAACTCGACCACCGCGTTCTGGGCGTGGCGGACGCGGTCGGTCTGCGTGTGGACGACCATCCCGTCCTTGACCGGCGTGGAGCACGAGGTCTGCAGCTTGGGGATGCCCTCAATCTCGACCAGGCACATGCGGCAGGCGCCGACCGGTTGGCCGAGCTTGGGCTCGTAGCAGAAGTACGGGATCTCGATGTCGCCCTGCTTGGCGGCGTCCACCAGCATCGCGCCCTCGGTGGCCTGCACCTCGCGGCCGTCGATGGTCAGCTGGATGGTCTTGCGCTCTGGACGTGGCATGGGGGTAGTGAGGAGGCGGAGGGGGAAACGACTGGAAGCTAGTGAACGGGAAGCGGGCCTGCGTGCTCGTCGGCGACGCCCAGCGGGATGACGTCCTCGACGGCGGCGGCATCGGCACGCTGGCGTGCCTCTTCGATTTCAGCCTCGAGCTCCGGCCGGAACTTGGCGACCATCGAGCCGACCGGCATCGCCATCGCGTCGCCGAGCACGCACAGGCAGTTGCCGATGATCTGCTCCTGGACGGAGGCCATGATGTCGAGGTCCATCGGGGTGGCCTCGCCGGAGTAGATCCGGTCCACCATCTTCCGCGTCCAGTTGGTGCCCTCGCGGCACGGCACGCACTTCCCGCACGACTCGTGCGCGTAGAACTTGACCACCTTGCGCATCGTGTCCAGCACCCGCCGCGAGTCGTCGGCGATGATGATCGCGCCGGAGCCGAGCATCGTGCCGGCCTTGGCCATGCTGTCGAAGTCGTAGGGGATGTCCAGGTCGTCGCCGGTCAGCACCGGGGAGCTCGACCCGCCCGGGAACCAGAACTTGACCTTCCGCCCGTCCGGGGGCCCGCCGGCCAGGTTGTAGATGATCTCGCGGGACGGGATGCCGAGCTCGATCTCGTAGTTGCCGGGCCGCTTGACGTCACCGGAGATGGAGACCAGCTTCGTCCCGGTCGAGGTCTGGGTGCCGATCTTGGCGTACTCCTGGCCGCCCATCCGGATGATGTGGGGGACGGTGGACAGGGTCTCGACGTTGTTGATCAGGGTCGGCCCGGCGTACAGCCCCTCGATGGCCGGGAACGGCGGCTTGAGCCGCGGGTTGCCGCGCTTGCCCTCCAGCGAGTCGAGCAGCGCCGTCTCCTCGCCGCAGATGTAGGCGCCGGCGCCGCGATGCAGCACCAGCGAGCAGGAGAAGTCCGACCCCAGAATGCCCTGGCCGATGTACCCGGCGTCGACCGCCTCGGCGATCGCCGCCTCCAGGATGTCGCCCTGCAGCTGGTACTCGCCGCGGATGTAGATGAACGCGCGGGAGATGCCGCCGGCGTAGGCGGCGATCATGATGCCCTCGATCAGCATGTGCGGGCTCTTCTGCATGAGCTCGCGGTCCTTGAACGTGCCCGGTTCGGACTCGTCGGCGTTGCACACCAGGTACTTGTCCATGTCGCCGTGGGGCAGGAAGGAGACCTTGCGGCCCATCTGGAAGCCGGCCCCGCCGCGGCCGCGGATGCCCGAGTCCATGAGGCTGGACAGAACCTCCTCGGGACTCATGGCCAGCGCCTGGCGCAGCGCCTGATAGCCGCCGCGGCGCTCGTAGACCTCCAGCGTGTTGAGCCCGGGCTCGTCGATGCGGTCAAACAGGATCTTGGTGCTCATGCGTCGTCTCTGGTCTGAGGGGGAATCTCGGCCGGCGCGCCCTCTTCGCCGGGCCGGTCGGTGTGCGCCTCCAGCCGGGTCACCCCCGCAGTGTCGGCCCGCGGGGTGTCGGCGGGAGTGTCAAAACTGTTGCCTTCGGCCTGCACATCCGGGTCGGTGGAGCGCCGGTAGCGGATCTGCTTATCGGCCAGGACGGGCCGCCCGGCACGCAGGTCCTCGACGATCCGCTCGGCGTCGTCCTCGGTGAGCGGGCCGATGTACTCGCCGTTGACCGACGCCATCGGCGCGATGTCGCAGGCGCCCAGGCACTCGAACGAGGCCACGTTGATGTCCTCGCCCTCGGCGGCGGCGATCATCGCCGCATGGAACTCGTCGGCGCCGAGCAGCGAGCAGGAGATGTTCGTGCACACGAACACGTCGTTGGTCGGCTTCGGCGTCAGCTTGAACATGTCGTAGAAGCTGGCCACCGAGGTCAGGTACGCCGGGGTCAGCCGCATCACGCACGCCACCTGCTCGAGCGCGACCGGCGAGCACCAGCCGTGGACGGCCTGGGCGGCATGCAGCGCCGGGATGGCCGCCGAGCGACGGTCCGGGTACTTGGCCATCGCGGCCTCGATCTCGGCCCGCAGGTCGGCCGGGACCGGGGTGGTCGCCGGGTCGGGGATGACCGCCGGATCCTTGGTCAGGTCGACGGACTCGTCCCAGCCGGGCACGCGGGACCCGTGGCCGAAGCGTGGCACCGTGAACCGAGCGTTCTCGGGGTCGCGCAGGCCCTCGCCCCGCCGCCACTGCAGATCCCCCGTCAGGTCCGGCGTCCGCCGGTCGCGGAAGCTCACCGGTCGATGCCCCCCAGGATGGGGTCGAGCATCGCCAGGGTGGCGATCAGGTCGGCGATGTAGTTGCCGCGCACCATCGGCTCGAGCGCCTGGAGGTGGACGAAGCTGGGATCTCGCATGTGTACGCGCGCCGGCTTGGCCGAGCCGTCGGAGCGGATGAACACGCCGTACTCCCCGCGCGGGCCCTCGATGGGGTAGTAGACCTCGCCCGGCGGCACCCGGAAGCCCTCGGTGACCAGCTTGAAGTGGTGGATGAGGGCCTCCATGCTGGTGGCCAGCTCGTGGCGCGGGGGCAGCGCGACCTTGCGGTCAGGGGTGATGTGGGGCCCCTCGGGCAGGCCGTCCAGCGCCTGCTCGATGATCTTCACCGACTCGTAGATCTCGGCGTGGCGGACGCGGTAGCGGTCGTAGTTGTCGCCGACGGTGCCGACCGGGATCTTGAAGTCGAAGTGGTCGTAGCTGGAGTACGGCTCGGCCTTGCGCAGGTCCCACGGATTGCCGGCGGCCCGCAGCAGCGGCCCGGTGACGCCGAGCCGGAGCAGGGTTGCCTCGTCCAACGGGCAGATGCCACGCAGGCGCTCGAGCACGATCTGGTTCTCCTCCAGCAGGTCGGCGTACTGATCCGCGCGGGTCGGCATCTCCTTGCAGAACTTGCGCAGCTTGGCGGCGAACCCCCGCGGGATGTCCTCGGCCACGCCGCCGACCTGGATGTAGCGCGTGTGCATGCGCTGGCCGGAGCTCATCTCGAACAGGTCCAAGATGGTTTCCCGCTCGCGGAAGCAGTACCAGAACATGGAGATCGCGCCGAGGTCGAGCGCGCTCGTGCCCAGCCAGACCAGGTGGGACATGATCCGGTTGAGCTCCAGGTGGATGACCCGCAGGTACTGAGCGCGGGGCGGCACCTCGCAGTCGAGCAGCGTCTCGGCGGCGCCGCAGAACGCCATCGCGTTGAAGTAGTACGCGAGGTAGTCCATCCGCTCGATGACCGGGATGCCCTTCCAGTACGTCTTGTCCTCGGCGGTCTTCTCGATCCCGGTGTGGACGTAGCCGATGATCGGCTTGATGTCGCGGACGACCTCGCCCTCCAGCGTGGCCAGGAGGCGCAGGACCCCGTGCGTGGCCGGGTGGTGGGGGCCGATGTTGAGCGTCAGCAGCTCGGCGGTCTCGCCCATGCCGGCCGGCTCGGCCGTGTAGGTGATCGACTCCTCGCGGGCGCGGTAGTCGGCGGCGAGCGGATCGGGGGTGGCCTGCTCTGAGGTGGGCTGGTCTGGCTTCTCGGTGCCTGTGTCCATTAGTGGGCCTCTACTGCCACTTCCCGTAGGAGTCTTCTTCGTTGAACGTGAACAGCACCGGCTCGCCGCCGATGGGGAAGTCACGGCGCTGGGGGAAGCCGGTGAAGTCCTCGGGCATGAGGATGCGGCGCAGGTCGGGGTGACCCTCGAAGACGACGCCGAACATGTCGTAGGCCTCGCGCTCCTGGAACTCGGCCGACGGGAACAGCTCGGTGCAGGTGGCGATCCGCGCGTCCTCGGTGGACACGCGCGCCTTGACCGAGATGCGGTCGACGTTGGTCATGTCGAGCAGCTCGTAGATGACGCCCAGGCGCGGCTCGTCCGGGTAGTAGTCGACGCCGTGGACGCTGGCCAGGAACGTGTACCCCTTGTCCTTCAGCACGGCGAGCACGTCGATGATGTGCGCCGGGTCGGCGATCAGCGTCGCCCGGCCGTGCGCGAAGTCGGTGTCGAGAATCGACTCAGCGTTGCGGTCGCGGAGTTCGTGGGCCGTGAGCTCGAGCCCGGTGGCGTCAGGCACCGGCGGTGTCCCCTCCGCGGAACACGTTGATCGCGGCGGTGTCGTCCGGGTTGGGCCCGCTGGCCAGGACCTCCTCGGTGCCGACGGCGCCGTAGCGCTCGCGCCAGCCCTCGCGCTCGTGGCCCTGGATCTTCTCGCGCAGGCGCAGGATGCCGTGCATCAGCGCCTCGGGGCGCGGCGGGCAGCCGGGCACGTGGACGTCGATCGGCATGAACTTGTCGGCGGGGACCAGGGCGTAGTTGTTGAACACGCCCATCGACGAGCAGCACGCGCCCATCGAGATCGCCCACTTGGGCTCCAGCATCTGGTCGTAGATGCGCCGGATGACCGGCGCCATCTTGACCGACACCCGGCCGGACAGGATCAGCAGGTCGGCCTGACGTGGCGAGGCTCGGAAGGCCTCCCAGCCAAACCGGGCGATGTCCACCCGCGCGCCCACGATCGACATCATCTCGATGGCGCAGCAGGCCAGCCCGAACGTCATGGGGTAGATGGAGTTGCCCTGCGCCCAGCCGACGGCCTTGTCGACCGTGGTGGTCATGATGCTCTTCTCGACGTGGGCCTCCAGATCCGGGCCCTCCAGGTCGCCGCGGAGCATGTCCCGCGCCATCAGCTGGCGCGCGCGGAAATCGTCAGGCGCGCCGTTGAGGCGCTCTCGCTTCACTTCCATTCCAAGGCTCCTCGCCGCCAGACGTAGACAAAGGCGACCATCAGCAGTCCGACGAACACGATGGTCTCGGTCAGCGCGAACGTTCCGAACTCCCGCAGCTGAACGGCGATCGGATACAGGAAGATGACCTCGATGTCGAACAGGATGAACAGCATCGCGATCAGGTAGAAGCTGATGCCGAACCGGAAGCCCCGCTGGATCTCCGACGGCAGGCCGCACTCGTATGGCGAGGTCTTGCTCAGTTCGCGATGCGTGTTGCGCGTGCCGGTGATCAGGTTCAGGACGCCAAACAGCCCCCCGACTGCGGCGCCGAGTACCAGGAATACGATCGCGGGCAGGTAGTCGCGCAACATATGAACCTCTTATATCACCAGCGTACGGAACCTTGTAACAAAGTGTTACTTAGTGCGAAATGCGGCTATGTCCGGGGGCCGTTGACCGGCGGCGCTCGATGCCGGGCTACCCGGTTGGCGGCAGTCATCACCGAAACCCGCGCTGGCGTGGCGCGAAGCCGGGAAACACGGTTGGCGGCGGTCATCCCCGAAACCCCCCCGGGCCGGCCGTGAAGGTCGTTCACATCGTCGTCGGGGTCGGCTGCCTGGTGCTCGTCGGCAGCGCCGGGGCGTGGGGGGCGTGGTGCTGGTACCGGGTGCGCCAGAGCCGACTGTTCTGGCGGCTGCTGCGGGCCGGGCAGGTGGCGATCGTGGTCCAGGCGGCGCTCGGCGGCGTGCTCCTCCTGCTCAGCTACAAGCAGTCCGGCCTGCACATCCTCTACGGACTGCTCCCGCTGCTGGTCTCGTTTATCGCCGAGCAGTTGCGCATTGCCTCGGCCCAGGCCGTGCTTGACCATCGCGGCTTCGAGTCGGCGAAGGAGGTGGGCGCGCTGCCCGACGAGGAGCAGCGGGTGGTCGTGATCGCCATCGTCCAGCGGGAGATGGGGGTGATGGTGCTGGCCGCCCTGGTCATGTTCGTGCTCATCGGCCGCGCGGCGATGACCGGCTGACGGCATCAGCCCGAGTTGTGCAGCGCGTGGTACTGCCCCGAGTAGTAGAGCAGCGGCTCCCCCTTGCCGAGGCCGAGGTCCAGCACGCGGCCAATCGCGATGGTGTGGTCGCCGCCGGCGATCAGCTCCTCCAGGTCGCAGGCGGCCCAGGCCAGCGACCCCTCGATGATGGGGATCCCCTGCTCGAAGCGGTGCGCGACGGTGTCCAGCTTCTCGGCCTCCGGCAGCTTGGACGCGAACACGCCGGCGATGTCCTCCTGGCCGGAAGCCAGCAGGTTGACCCCGAAGCGCCCGGCGTCGCGAACGATCGGCAGCGTCCGGGCGCGGTTCTCGAAGCACACCAGCGCCAGCAGCGGGTCCAGGCTCAGCGAGCACAGGGCGTTCGCCGTCATGCCGCCGGTGCCGGCCGCGCCGGCGCCCGTGATGACCGCCACGCCGGTGGCGAACCGGCCGAAGACCTCGCGGAACAACTCCGGGTTCGGCGTTTTGTGCATCGCCGAGTTCTATAGCGCGCCGGCGGGTTCCGGGTCTCGTAGTCGGCCCGCAGCGTCAGAGGGGCCCGCAGCGTCAGAGGGGCCCGCAGCGCCAGAGGGGGCCCGCAGCGTCAGACCGGGCCCGCAGCGTCAGAGGGGGCCCCCGGCGCCGGCACCTCTGGTTGCCGCCGTAGGAGGACGATCGCGATGTTGACTTGAGGGCGAGCGTCTCAAAGCCGGCGCCGGGGTGGGGATAGGTTCGGCGCGCGACGCGCGGCTCCTCCCCCTAATGGCCACCGATCTGGAGCGTGCCGTATGCCCCCAGCGCCTGATCGGAGCGCAGTCCCGACGCCATCAGGTAGCGGCCGGCCGGCAGCGTCGCCTCCACGTACGTCCACCCACCGGGTGCGATCGGCGCGGTGACCGCCTCGATGACGCTGCCGTGGGTGATGACGAAGTTGTGGGAGAGGCGGCCGTCGTTGTGCACGACGATCGTCAGCACCCCGGCGCCGGCCTGCACGGCCTGGGGGGTGATGCGGTACTCGGTCACCGCAACCCGCAGTGTCCCGTTGCTCCGCACGGTGGTGGTGGCCCCGCAAGCGGCGGCCCCGACGGTCACGAGGCCCGCCGCGAGCAGCCCAAGGGGGGAGCGCTTCATGCACACAGGCTCCCGATTATGATCCGGGACCGATGAGCCGGTTGGCGAAGATCCTGGCGCTCGGCATGGCCGTCCTGTCGGTGGCTGCGCTGACCGCTGCCTGCGGCACCCAGAAGATCGGGGTGCCCCAGGCGCAGGCGCAGCTACATCACGGGGCGACCGTGTTCAACCAGCGCTGCGGCGGCTGCCACACGTTGTCCTACGCCGCCACGTATGGATCGGCGCCGAACGTCCGCACCGCGCAGGCGATCAGCGGCCCCAACTTCAACCAGCGCTGCGAGCGCCCCATCGACCGCGTCCTGTACGCGATCGCCAACGGCGGGTTCTCCGGGGCCTACATGCCCCAGAACGTCGTCGTCGGCCAGGACGCGATCGACGTGGCCAAGTTCGTCGCCACCTACGCCGGGCGCGAGGCGCCCGCCCAGGCGGGTGTCCCCAAGTGCCAGAACCGGCCGATCGGGGCGTTGCCGCCGTATGCCGGCACGACCCAGGTCGTGAGCGCGCCCGGCGCCGCCGCCACCACGACGGCCGCCGCGTCCGCGCCGAGCACGACTCCCAAGCACAGCGCCAAGCATGCCGCGCACGCGAGGGTGAGGGCGGCCCACAAGGCGAAGGCGAAGTCGTCCACGTCGACGAGCTCCGGCACGTCGACGTCCGGCACCTAGCCGGGAGCGCTTCGTGCTTGACATCAGGCTGATCCGACGCGACCCGGACGCCGTTCGCGCGGCGCTGGCGCGGCGCGGGCCCGAGGCCGCGGCCACCGTCGACCGCGTGCTGGAGCTCGACGAGCGCTGGCGCGAAGTGACCACCGAGCTCGAGCAGCTCCGCGCCGAGCAGAACCAGGCCGGGCGGGGGCTGAAGGGCGCGCCCAGCCCGGAGCAGCGCGAGCAGCTGGCGGCGCTGGCGGCGCGCGGGCGCTCGCTCAGCGAGGACGAGACGCGGCTGCGGGCCGAGCGGGATGGCGCCCTGGCCGGGCTGCCCAACCTGCCCGCCGACGACGCGCCGGCCGAGGACACCGTGTTGCGCGAGGTCGGTGAGGGCGCTGCCGAGGGCCGCGACCACCTGGAGCTGGCCGGCTGGCGAATCGACATGGAGCGGGGCGCCCGGCTGTCCGGGTCGCGGTTCGCGTACCTGCGCGGCGACTTGGTTCTGCTTGAGCTGGCGCTGGTCCGCTACGCGATGGAGAAGCTGGGCGGCGAGGGGTTTGAGCCGGTGATCCCGCCCGTTCTGGTGCGGGAGCAGGCGCTGTTCGGAACCGGGTTCTTGCCGGACACCGAGCAGCAGATCTACCAGCTGCCCGAGGACGACCTGTACCTGGTCGGCACGTCCGAGGTGGCGCTGGCCTCGATGCACGCGGGGGAGATCCTCGCCGCCGACGAGCTGCCGCTCCGCTACGCCGGGTTCTCCAGCTGCTTCCGGCGGGAGGCGGGCGCCGCCGGCAAGGACACGCGGGGGATCTTCCGCGTCCACCAGTTCGACAAGGTCGAGATGTTCAGCTTCGTCGAGCCCTCGGAGGCGGAGGCCGAGCATCAGCGGCTGCTGGGAATAGAGGAGTCGATCATGCACGACCTGGGGATTCCCTACCGGGTCGTGGCCATTGCGGTCGACGACCTGGGCGCCTCGGCCGCCTCCAAGTACGACCTGGAGGCCTGGCTGCCCGGCCAGCAGCGCTACCGCGAGCTGACCTCCACCTCCAACACCACCGACTACCAGGCGCGCCGGCTCGACATCCGCTACCGCCCGGCCGAGGGCCGGCCCACCCACGTGGCCACCCTGAATGGGACGGCCGTCGCGGTGGGCCGTACCATCATCGCCCTGCTGGAGAACGGTCAGCGCGATGACGGCTCGGTCGCGCTGCCCGAGGTGTTGGTGCGCTTCGGCGCTCCGGAGGTGCTGCCACCCGCGTCGTAGCGGTTTTGCAGCACAAACGTTTCAGTTAATCCTCACCTGCGTCTTGATCCGTTACGCCCGGGGCGGCCACCCTGGGCGAGATGCAAAATAAGCGGGAATATCCGGCACCAGATGACACTCGCATCGCGGAGGTGGCGTCAGGCCAGCACGGCGTCGTGTCTCGAGCCCAGCTGCTGCGGCGCCGGTTCACGCGGCACGCGATCGAGACCCGGCTGCGTACCGGCCGCCTTCATCGCAAATATCGAGCGGTCTACACCGTTGGGCACACAAAGCTGACCGCGCGCGGTCAGTGGATGGCGGCGGTGCTCGCCTGCGGCCGCGATGCGGTGCTCAGCCACACAGATGCCGCGGCGCTCCACGGGCTACTGCAGCCGCCGAGCGGCGACATCCATGTCACCGCGCCGACGCGCCACCACATCGATGGGATTC
Organism: Solirubrobacteraceae bacterium; assembly: GCA_051985625.1. Classification (GTDB taxonomy): domain Bacteria; phylum Actinomycetota; class Thermoleophilia; order Solirubrobacterales; family Solirubrobacteraceae; genus Palsa-465. The sequence continues at coordinate 22,492 of JBPYFQ010000015.1, read as the reverse complement.
GCTGCCACCTGGCCGAACTCGACCCCGATGACGTGACCGAGATCGACGGGATCCCGGTGACCACGCTGGAGCGCACGCTGTTCGATATCGCCCGGAGGTCGGCGTTCAATGCGGCGTTCGCCCGGGCCCAGCATGAGGACCGACTCCACCTGCCCCGCCTGACGGCCCTCATCGCCCGCAATCCCGGTCGCCGCGGCATCAAGCCGCTCACGGCCGCCCTCGCCGATCTGACCGAGGAGCCCGGGTGGACTCAGTCCGAGCTGGAGCGGCGATTCATCGGGCTCTGCCGCGCCCACCATCTTCCGATCCCGCTGACCAACCAGTACGTCGAGGGCGTGCTCGTCGACGCCTACTGGCCGGAGCACCGCCTGGTCGTGGAGATCGACGGCTGGAAGACCCACAAGACCCGCGCGGCGTTCGAGGCCGACCGCGCCCGGGACTCGAAGCTGGCCGCGGCCGGCTACCGCGTGATGCGCTTCACGTCCAGGAGGATCGAGAAGGATGCGCGCGGCATCGCCGACGAACTGCGACGAGCGCTGAGCGCCTAGCGGTGGACGCCGGGAACAGGCCCGGCCTAGCGGTAACCGCGGGTACGGCCCGGCCTAGCGGTGGACGCGGGGAACTGCCCGCAGCGCGGGCGGCCGCCCGTTGTCCAACACGACCAGCGCCGCCCGCGGGGGTCCACAGGTGGCGATCCGCGCCCGCATCCGGACGCCGAACGTGTTCCAGGGCCGGACGAAGCACCGGGCGGTGTCTGGGTCCTGACCGCCCGCAGCGGTGACGATGGCGCCGGCGAAGCCGGCCCGGCCCTGGGCCTCGGCATCGGCCGGGACGAGCAGTTCGGCGACCGGCTTGTCGATCGCCTGCTCCTCGGTCACGTCGAGGAGGGACTGGGCCTCCCGGGACATCGCCTGGATGAGCAGGGAGGAGTCGACGACGAGGAACGCGTCGCGGTGGGACGGGACGACATCCTCGCGGGCTTCCAGCAGCAACCCCAGGCCACAGGAGGTGCACACGCGGGCCGTGGGCGGCGGCGGGGCCCCGCCCGGCGCCGGCGCGGCGCAATGCCCGCAGAACCAGAGCCACGCGGCCGTGGAGTCAAGGCCCCCCTCTACGAGTCTAAGTGCCGGTCTCTGGATCAATGGACGAACTCAGTCAAAACAATGGGCTGCGCCGTTCCCCTAGACCGGTGCCTCCCGGCGCAGAAGTCTACGAGAGGGATCGGTCCGGTGCAAGGATCCTTGACCGTTTCACAGCCCATCTGGACCATTGATTCATGCAGGATAGAAGGCGCTCTGGACCTTTCGCCAATCCGTCCCGGACGACCCGATCCCCGCCGGGAAATGAATCCTGAAGCGGGATTCAGTCCTGAGGCTCGCCGCGCCGCAGCACCGTCGTCGCCACCTTGACGCCGGCCCGGCCGGGCATCAGGACGATGTCCCACATCTGGTTGACGACGCTGCCCGCCGGGAGGTCCTCGGTCATCGCCTCGACGACGTCGTCGGAGGCCTCGAGGATGTCCCCGCCGGTGTCGACGACACCGCCCGCCACGTCGCCGGCCACGTCGCCGGCGACCGCGACCGACGCCGACGCGATCTCGATCGTCATCGCCGGCGCCAGCCGCATGAGGGTCTCGCGGACCGCCTCCTCGGCGTCGGCCCGCGCTCGCTCCAGGTCCTCCAGGCTCTCCTCCGGCCCGGCCCGGAAGACGCGCCACCATCGCCAGCCGGTGACATGTCCGGCGCGGACCATCAGGGCGAGCGTGAGCGCCGCTCCGAGCGCCAGCCAGCAGGCACAGAGGATCAGCGCCGCGAGCCACGGCGAGACGACCTTCGTGAGGGCGTGCTGTGCGGCCACGTTCCCGAAGGCGAACGCGGTCAGGAACGCCAGCCCGGCAACGAGGGCCCCGCCGATGTCACGGCTCGCCCGCCGGACCTCGGGCAGGTTCCGAGAGGCCGCCAGCTGTGATTCCAGGAACACGAGAACGCTGGCGTCGCGGCCCAGCTGCACGAGCAGCTCCGTGATCGACGGCGCCTCTTCGTCCTTCGCTTCCTCGCCCTCAGCCGAAGACGCGGAAACCTCGTCGGCTGTCTCGGCCACGACCTCCCTCTTTACGTCGCAGGTCTCGAGGCCGCTGCGCGAAGCGAGTCTACGCTCGCCGAGGAGGCGTCACAAGCCCCGGGGCGTTCGCTACGTCTGAGCCTCACTTGAAGCCGCCGAACGGGGTGCCGCCAGCATGAAGGACAGCGTCGGCGTGGCCGGCTGACAGCGGGGCCATCAGCGCGCGGGGCGCAACAATCCGCGTCGAGCCCGGGCTGACCTTCGTGCTGGCAGTAAGCGCCAGCACGGTGACCGCGGCGACGATCGCCAGTACGAGGGCGGTAATCACCAGGGCCTGGCGACTAACCGGATGGGGCAGCGGCCGCGGCGCTGTGAGCGGTGAGGTGGACATGTGCGTCTGACTCCCTGGAGTTGGATGAAGATCTGCCGGAGTCGTGCACCGGCTTGTGCCCGACGGTGCCATGGGGCACGTCCCCGGTCCACGTCAGGTGAGCGGATACGGGTGCACCATCTGGCACACCGGATGCGGCGCCGTGGGCGCGGTTCGCCGGGGCGATCTCGGACGCCCGGGTCGAGCCTGCTCGCGTCCCGGCGGCCGGCGTCAGGCCCAGCCGACGAGACGCGGATAGGACGCCACCGGGGGGTGGGGCGAGGAGTCCGCTCGCGTTGAATCGCCCGTACCTACAAGCGGAGAGGGGGGGATTCGAACCCCCGAACGAGGTTGACCCCCGTTACGCGATTTCCAGTCGCGCCCGTTCAGCCGCTCCGGCACCTCTCCGGGACCGGGTTAGCCTAGCGTGACGGGGCGCGCGGTGGCGCCCAGTCCGCCGGCGCGCTCCCACGTGACGGGGCGCACGGTGGCGCCCAGCCCGCCGGCGCTCAGACCTGCCAGCGCCCCCCACTCAACAACGGAACCGTCTCGCCGCTGCGCAGCACCCCGGTGACCGTGACGTCGTCGCCGCCGATCATGAAGTCGGTGTGGACGGCGCTCCGGTTGACCCGCGCGATGTCGTCCGGCTCGCCCACTGCCATCTCGTAGCCGCCGCCCAGGGCGATGTGGCTGGCTGCGTTCTCGTCGAGCAGGGTGTCGTAGAAGACGGTGTCCAGGGGGCCGATCCGGCCCTCGCGGTCGACGAGCGCGACCTCGCCGAGGCGGGCCGCTCCGTCGTCGGTGTCGACCATCCCGCGGATCACCTCGGCGCCCTGGTCGGCGTCGATCTGGACCGCGCGGCCACCCTCGAAGCGGACCTTCAGGCCGGTCACGGTGGTGCCGGACGTGAACAGCGGCTTGGTCGCCGCCACCACGCCGTCGACGCGCTCCGGGTCCGGGGTGGTGAAGACCTCCTCGGTGGGGATGTTCGGCTGATGCTCGATCCCCTCGACGGTCGTGAACTTGGCCGCCTGCCACCGGCTGGAGGGCAGCAGGCCGACCGTCAGGTCGGTGCCCGGGCCCTCGAACCGGACGCGGTCGAGCGCCAGGCCGTCAAGCGCCTCGACCACCCGCATCAGCGCGGCGATCCGGGTCTGCCAGGCGGCGACCGGATCGGGCTCGTCCAGCCGGCAGATGTGGGCGATCTGGCCCCACAGGCGCTCCAGCGCGGCGGGCGGCTCCAGCCGGGGATGGACGAGGGTCGCCCAGCCCACCGTCGGGCAGGGCACGATGGTCCAGTTGGTGGTGGCGTCGTTGACCACCTTCATCGACTCCGGGACGCGCGGCAGCATGTCCAGCCCGATCAGCTCCGGATCGATGTCGTCCAGGGCATGGGGCGCGACCGGCCCGGACAGGGAGATCCGCGCCGCGCGCTCGTCGCCGAGCGCCAGGACGCGCTGGCCCAGCCACGGCGGGACGTACTTAAGCGAGTCGCGGTCGGCGTGGAGCGCCCGCGCCCGCTTGAGATAGACGTCGAACACGGTGAGGTCGACGAACTTCGCGCCGGCCGCATAGGCCGACTCGGCGATGGCTCGGGTCAGCTGCTCCTTGCCCGGCTCGGAGCCGAGGGCGACGACCTGCCCGGGCTGGACGTTGGCGCCGACCTGGACGGCCAGGTCGGCCAGCGCGGACGTGTAGCTCTCGAAATCAGTCATGGCGGTGCCCTCCTCGGCTGTCTTACCCATATCAGCTCGCCCCCACCTCCCGTACGGGATGGCGTTTTCACGACCCGCCGCGTAGGCTCACTGATGACCGATCACCCCCGGGAGGGAGACATGCGCGAAGGCCTGATGATGGACGACTACCCGCTGTCCGTGACGGCGCTGGTAGAACGCGCGGAACGGTACAGCCCGGCGCAGGAGATCGTCTTCCGTCGGCCCGACGGCTCGGTGGGCCGCACCACGTTCGGCGATTGCGCCGAGCGGGCGCGCCGGCTGGGAACCGCGCTGGCCGGGCTGGGAATCGGCGATGGCGACCCGGTGGCCACCCTGCTGTGGAATCAGCCCGAGCACGTCGAGCTGTACTGGGCCGTCCCCGCGATGCGGGCCGTCATCCACACGCTCAACCCGCGGCTGCACCCCGACGAGCTCAGCTTCATCGTCAACGACGCCGAGGACCGGGCGATCGTCGTCGACGAGTCGCTGCTGGAGGTCTTCGAGGCGTTCCACGGGAGCCGGGACTTCGAGCACGTCGTCGTCGTCAGCAGGTCCGGGTCGGTCCCGGACGGCTACCACGACTACGAGCGCCTGATCGAAACTGCCGAGCCGATGCAGTGGCCGCCGGTCCACGAGCGCGCCGCCGGCGCCATGTGTTACACGTCGGGCACCACCGGGCGGCCCAAGGGCGTCGTCTACACCCACCGCTCGCTCGTGCTCCACTCGCTCGTCGAGGCCCTGCCGGACGTCAACGATTTGTCGATCCGCGACACGGTCCTGCCCGTGGTGCCGATGTTCCACGCCAATGCCTGGGGGCTGATCTACACCGCGTCCCTGATCGGCAGCCGGCTGGTGCTGCCCGGGCCGAAGCTCGACGCCGTCAGCGTCCTCGACCTGCTGGCCGGCGAGCGGGTCACGGTGACCGCCGGCGTCCCGACGGTCTGGATGGCCCTGCTGCAGGCGCTGGACGCCGAGCCGGACCGGTGGGACCTGAGCGCGCTGCGGATGCTGCTGGTCGGCGGCTCGGCGGCGCCGCCCAGCCTGATCCGCGGCCTGGACCATCACGGCCTGACGCTCGTCCACGCCTGGGGGATGACCGAGACCTCGCCGCTGGGCAGCGTCTGCCGTCTCCCGGCCGCGCTCGACGGGGCCTCCGAGGCCGAGCAGATCGACTACCGCAGCCGGCAGGGGCGTCCGTCGCCCCTCGTCGAGATCCGCGGCCGCGGTGACGACGGCGAGCTGATCGCCTGGGACGACGCGGCGATGGGCGAGCTGGAGGTCCGCGGGCCGTGGGTGGCCCGCGCCTACCACCGCGGCGAGGGGGCCGAGAAGTTCACCGATGACGGCTGGTTCATCACCGGCGACATCGTCAAGATCGACTCGTTCGGGAACATCCGCATCTGCGATCGCTCCAAGGACCTGGTCAAGTCCGGCGGCGAGTGGATCTCGTCGGTCGACCTGGAGAACCTGCTGATGGCGCACGACGCGGTGTCCGAGGCGGCGGTCATCGCCATCCCGGACGAGCGCTGGGGCGAGCGCCCGCTGGCGGTCGTCGTCCTGCGCGACGATCACGAGGCCGGGCCGGACGAGCTGCGCGCGCACCTGGCCACCCAGTACGCCAAGTGGCAGATCCCGGACCGGTTCGAGTTCATCGACGAGCTGCCGCGGACCGCTACCGGCAAGTTCAAGAAGACGACACTCCGCGAGAGGTTCGCCGGCGCCGAGAGCGCCCGGAGCGCCCAGAGCGCCCAGGTCTCCTAAGTCACTCGCTCACCGGGTGGCGGTCAGCTCCATCACCATCGGCGTCGTCGGCGGCGGATTCTGAGTGGTCGGCGTCGGCTTGAGCGGTTTGACTCCGCCCTTGGTGATGACGATCCGCAGCCACCGCGCCCGGACGGGCGCGAAGCGCAGGACGTCGGTCGAGCGCCGGGTCACGCCGGCCACCCGCGCCACGGTCCGCCACGTGCGGCCGTTGGCCGAGACCTGGAGCGAGTAGCGCGAGGCGCGCAGCGTCTTGACCGGCTTCGGGGCGGGCGGAACGTTGGGCTTGGTGACGCCCGGCCACAGATGACCCCAGACGATCGTGACGCGGCCGATCCTCCGCCGCCCGGCGCGCAACGGCGCCGTCAGGGTGGCCGGCAGGTGCATCGGCTGCCAGTCGGTCGCCGGGCTGCCGTCGACGGCGGCCAGCGCCGGGGCGCCGGGCTCGGCGTTGCCGGCGGTGGCCCTCTGGCAGCGCACCGCGTCCGAGGTGGGGGTCAGGTCCGGCCGGGCGGTCCGGATCTTCAGGGGGTGCCCGGCCGTGACCGCGCGCAGCCCGGCCGGGGTGCGGACCGGCAGCGGGGCACCGGTCACCAGCGACACCGTCATCGACCTGCGGCCGACCGCGATGCCGAACACGCGGCCGCGCCAGGCGAGGTTGTGGAGCACCACGCCGGACAGGCCGCCGCTCAGGCTGGGCGCCACGCGGATGTCGTTGGCCTCCATCCGCAGCCCGGTGTAGCCGTACAGGAACTCCTGCAGGAAGCCGCCGATCCCGGTCATGAACGTGAACGCGCCGCCGTAGCGCGTCTCGGAGAACTGATCGAACACGTCACGGATGAACGGCTGGTAGCTGCGCTCGGTGAACACGTAGCTCGAGCAGCCCGGGGTGCCGAGCGTGGAGGCGTCGATCGAGCTGACGGCGTCGTTCATCGATGGGCCGCCGGGATCGTCCCGGGGCACGTAGTAGTTGATGTCGTTCTGCGCCACCGCCTTCGGCATCGGCGCCAGCCACGGGTACTGCAGCATCGTGACGTCGGCCTGCTTGACCATCTGGCCCTGGTAGCCGCTGAACTCCGGGTGGATCCGCATCCCGCCGACGCGCGCCACGGGAATCTGCAGCCCGTGCGCGATCTGCGACCACGCGGCCGGGGCGGCCCGCCCCAGTTCGTGCGCCGCCGCGACGGCGTCCTGCAGGGTCTTCCGGGCGGCGAACACGGTGTAGACCTCGTTGTTGACGTCCGGGTTCTCCTCGTCCGGTCCGGTCACGTGGTTGACCTGGTACGTGCCATGCCCGGCCGGGGTCACCCGCGAGGCCCAGAACGCCGCCGCGCCGGACAGGACCGGCCAGCCCTGGGCGGCCAGCCAGGCGCGGTCCCCGGTGGCGACGTAGTACTGCCACTGCGCCAGCGCGATGTCGGCCGTGATGTGCTGCTCGTACAGGCCCTCGCTGTTGATCGACGCCGGCGGCGGGATCTGCTCGGTGCCGTCGAACGCGCTCTCCCACGGGAAGCGCGCGCCCTGGTAGCCGGTCGCCCTGGCGTGCTGCTCGGCCGCGGTGAGGCGGTTGAACCGGTAGCCGTTCATGCCCGCCGCCAGCGACGGGTGCTGGGCGAGCAGCGACGGGTACATCCAGGTCTCGGCGTCCCAGAAGATGTGGCCGTCGTAGCCGTTGGACGACAGCCCGGCCGGGGAGACGCTCCACTCCACGCCGTCGCGGGTGTTCGCCCATAGGTAGAACTGGCTGGCGTTGACGTCGGTGGACAGCGTGCGATTGCCCAGGACGTCGATCCGGCCGTTCCAGAGGGCGGCCCAGGCGCCGTCGTTGGCCGACGTCAGCGTCGCATAGCCGGCGGCCGCCCCTGCCGTCGCCGCCGCCTGCGCGGAGGCCACCGGGTTGGCTGTCTCCTGCGAGTCATCGACCCCGACGTACTTGGTGACGGTGTAGGACTGGCCGGCGGTGACCGGGAAGCTGACCTTCTGCCCGACGCTCTGATCGGTGGTGGCGTCGACCTCCGTCGGCATGGCGGTGATGTTGGGGCTCGTGGTCAGCTGGCTGGCGATCGCCGCCTTGATTCCGAGCCCCTGGGTGGCCACCTCCACGTAGTCCTGGCGCTGGGCGGCGTTGAAGCCCTTGGCGACCTGGTTGGTCAGCGTGGCCGGGGAGCCGTCGATCTCGTCGGTGATCGCCGCCGTCCCCGTCCACTGGGGGATGACCGTCAGCTGGACGATCCCGAGATGGGGGTTGGCCCGGTCGGTGAGGACCTGATAGGTGAGCTTAGCCGCGTGACCGTCCGGCGCCCGCCAGTTCGCCGTGGTGGTGATGATGCCGGTGCGGAGATCCAGCGACTGGCGCCAGCCGCTGACCCTGCCGGTCGTCGGGGAGAACGTCTGGCTGCCGTCGCCGAAGGTGAGCGTCGACCAGGTGGGGATGTTGGCCCGCTGCTGGACCGAGTCGGACACCGTCTTGGGCTTGGTCGGCTTGGCGTAGAAGCCGGCCAACTCGGATTGGGCCGGCACGCTGCCGCCGGCGTACCCCTGGCCGGCGGCCGGGACCCGGACGCCGAGGAAGCCGTTGCCGGTGAAGGTGGGCGCATACCGGGCGCCGTGGGGGCTGGTGGCGGTCAGGACGCTCACGCCCCGAGGGCCCGCTCCCCACGCCGAGGCGGCCAGCACCAGGCTCGCCGCCGTCACGCACAGCAGTACACACCGCCGCATCCTGCACCTCCCCTTGCCGATAAGACGCCGTAGCGGATACCCACGCCGCTAGCGGCGGAAACGTGGGGAGGCGGTGCCTGACCCTTCTCAGTCGCGACGACACAGCGATCTGTCGCCCACGGCCCCCAACCCAAACCGGCATACCCGAGCCCCCAACCCAACCGGCATACCCGGGCCTTTCAGCACTAAAACAATAAAATCAACTGACTTAGTGCAGTTGATGTACCATGCCGGGCAAAAGTCGATCTGCAATGGGCAGATTTTCGGAAAGGAACCCCACGTTGCGCACCAATAGACTCGCGGCGGGCGCGGCGACGCTGGTCGCCGCCGGCGCCGGCATCGCCACCGCCGCCGTGCCGGAGACGGCCGCCGCCAGGGCCAAGGCAGTGACCCTCGTCGGCTCGGGCTCGAGCGCGGCGCAGACCTACGTCCAGGATCTGTTCGCCGCCTACCACCGGCTCCACCCGAATGTGAGCTTCACCTACAACCCGGACGGCGGCAACGCCGGCGTCAAGGACGTCCAAGCCGGTCGGTCGCAGTTCGCCATCCAGACCAGCCAGCCGTCCGCCAGCGCTGGTCACACGACGTGGGACCAGTTGTTCCTCGACGCGGTGACGATCGACGTCAACCGCGCCAACGCGCTCAAGCAGACCTCCATCCCGTCGGTCGCCGACATCTTCCTGGGGGTGAGCACCAGCTGGTCGTCGGTCCGGGGCTCGAGCCTGTCGACGACGATCGACCCGGTCGGCCGCAACTCGACCGCGGGGCTGTACACCATCTTCTCCAAGGCAGTGCTGGGAGGCGCGTCGCAGTCCTCCAACGTCGCGCAGGAGGCCTCGGACGGGCTGGTCGCGACCGCGGTCGGCAAGGATCGCAACGCGATCGGCTACATCGGCCTGGCCAACTCCCATAAGCCCGGCCTCCGGGCGCTGCGGCTGAGCGCCAAGAACGGCCGCAAGGCGTATGCGCCCACGATCGGCAACATCAAGCTGTGGGCCCGTGATCAGGCCAGGCACCGCTCCGGCGGGTACCCGCTGACCCACTTCGACTGGGTCGTCCTGCCGCAGGGGAAGCGGAACAAGGCGGTCAATGGCTTCTTCTCCTGGGTGATCCGCAGCGCGGCGGCGGGCCGGGTGCTGAGCCGGGCCGGCGCGGTTCCGTATTTCAACAAGTGATCACGGCAGGGCCGGCCGTGAAGCGACGGATCACGGAATGGCTGCCGAGCTGACCCTCCCGCAGGCCCCCGGCACCACCCAGGACCAGCGCGCCGAGCTGTGGCTCGGCGCGCTGGTGTCCGGCGTGGTGGTCGTGCTGTTGGCGATGGTGGTGTTCATCCTGTCCGAGGCGTGGCCGTCGTTTCACCACAACGGCCTCAGCTGGTTCGGCCCGGGCGGCAGCGTCGACGTTCAGCTGACCAAGATCTTCAACGCCGGCTACTACGGCGGCCGCGAGCAGTACACGTTCCACGCCTGGCCACTGATCTGGAGCACGATCCTGACCACGGCCGGCGCCGTGGGCATTGCGTTCGTCTCCGCGCTGTTCGCGGCCGTGTTCATGGTGGAGTTCGCGCCAAGCTGGCTGCAGCGCGCGCTCGAGCCCGTGGTGCGGTTGCTGGCCAGCGTCCCGCCGGTGATCTACGGCCTGGTGGGGGTGCTCGTGGTGGTGCCGTTCATCGGCAACCACCTCATCAGTCAGTCCAGCAAGGCAGCCGTCACGCCGATCATCCAGCTCAACGGCCAGAGCCTGCTGGCAGCGGTGGTGATCCTGTCGGTGATGATCGCGCCGATCATGATCGCCACCTTCGCGGAGGGGCTGCGCGCGGTCCCACGCACGTGGCTCGAAGGCTCGCTGGCACTGGGCATCAACCCCTGGCGGACGTTCTGGAAGGTGGCCGTGCGCACGGCGCGGCCGGCGTTGATCGCCGGCACGGTACTGGCCACGGCCCGGGCGCTGGGCGAGGCGGTGATCCTGGCGATGGTGTCCGGGGGCGTCGGGTTCGCGCCCAATCCGGCCGACGGTCTCATCTTCTTCGTCGAGCCCTCCAGAGGTCTGCCGGCGACCATCCTCTTCAACAGCGACGGCATGAGCGAGCCGGCGATGAAGCACACGCTGTTCGCCGTCGCCGCGGTCCTGCTCTTCTCGGCGCTGATGCTCTCCGTCACCGGGTGGGCCAGCAAGCAGCCGATGAAGCGCTACTTCAACGTCGGCGGGGCGGCGGCATGATCGAGACGGTGACGGCCGGCGGCGCCGGGGGTGACCGGGCCGGCGGACGAGCCGCAGCTCCGCGAGCCGCGCCGCCCGCGCTCTGGCGCCCCGTCGACCGCCTGGGTCTCGTGCTGGCCTGGGTCATCGGCCTGATGTTCTGCGCCATTTGCGTCGCCATCGTCGTCTTCCTGGCGGTGCAGGGCCTCCGCTACCTGCACCCGGATATGGTCTGGACCAATCCGCGCGCCGGCTACACGCAGAACGAGACCGGCGGGATCCTGGCGCCGCTGATCGGCACCGTCCTGGTCGCGGCGGTGGCGATGGCGATCGCGACCCCCGTCGGCGTCGCCGTGGCCGTGTGGTTGTCGGAGTACGCGCGGCCGGCGCCGCTGGCGCGGGTCGTGGAGTCGACGGTGGAGATGCTCGCCGGCGCGCCGTCGATCGTGCTCGCGCTGTTCGGCCTGATCCTGTTCGAGAGTCACCTCCTCGGCTTCCTCAGCACGACGAACGGCGGGGTCGTGTACGGGAAGTCGTTCCTGGCGGCCGGCTCGATGCTCGCCCTGGTGGCGCTGCCCCTCGTCGTCGTCAACGTCCGCGAGGGCCTTCAGGCGATCCCGAACCACGTCCGCGAGGCGTCGTATGCCGTGGGCAAGACGAAGATCGCCACCGTCCGGCGAGTGCTGCTGCCGGCGGCCCGGCCGTCGATCATCACCGGCTCGATGCTCGGCGCCGGCCACGTGATCGGTGACACCGCGATCATCGTGTTCCTGCTGGGGGACACGCTCACCCTCCACCCCGCCGGGGGCCTCCCGCTGGTGGGAGCTCTGCGCGGAACCGGCAGCACGCTGACGAGCTTCGTCTACGACAACGCACCGACCGGGGATCTCAACCAGCCGCAGAAGGCCTACGCGGCCGCGTTCCTGCTGTTGCTGATCGTGCTGGTGGTCAACCTGATCGTCGATCTGGCCGGACGTCGGTCGAGGCAGCTGAGATGGAGCTGAGCAAGCCGCCGCCCGTCCGCCGGCTCGATCCGGGGAAGCCGCTGGAGGCGCTGCCTCCGGAGGTGGTCGCTCCCGGCGTTGGAGCGAATGGCAACGGCCATGGCCAGGGGGACAGACGGAGATCGGCGCCGTTCACGGCAGCGCGGCGCGAGCAGCGATCGCTCGTGCCGACGATCGACAGGATGCAGATGGAGGAGGTCTCGATCGCCTACGCATCCAAGCCGGCGGTCCGGGCGGTGTCCCTGCCCATCCGCCAGGGCGAGGTGCTGGCGTTGATCGGCCCGTCCGGCTGCGGCAAGACGACGCTGCTGCGCTCGCTCAACCGCCTCACTGAGCTGACGCGGTCGGCGTCGCTGATCGGCCGGATCACGCTTGACGGGACCGACATCGCCCGACTCGACCCGACCGCGCTCCGCCGCCGGGTGACGATGGTCTTCCAGCAGCCCAACCCGTTCCCGATGAGCGTGTTCGACAACATCGCCTACGTGCTGCGGGAACAGGCCAGGCGCCGCCCGCGGCGGGCGTCGTTGCGGCCACAGGTCGAGTCCGCGCTGGCCCGAGCGGGCTTGCTGGAGGAGGTCCGCGACAGTCTCGATCATCCGGCCCTGCGGCTGTCTGGTGGACAACAGCAGCGCCTGTGCATCGCCCGGGCCATCGCCGCCGGGCCGGAGGTTCTGCTCCTCGACGAGCCGTGCTCGGCACTGGACCCCCAGTCGACGGCCGTGATCGAGGACCTGATCGTGAAGCTCCGGTCGGAGGTGGCCGTCGTGATCGTCACCCACAACCTCCAGCAGGCGTACCGGATCGCCGACCACGTGGCGTTCATGTACCTCGGCGAGTTGGTGGAGTACGGACCCGCGGCCACGCTTTTCGCCCGCCCGGCCCAGGAGCGGACGAGGGACTACGTGAGTGGTGCGTTCGGCTAGGTACAGCACACGGACGCGCGGTACGGCTGCGGTGGCGGCGATGCTGGGGGCGGGCCTGCTCGCCGGGTGCGTCACCACGCAGCAGAAGGCGGCGCGTCTCCGGCTGAACTCGGCCCGCATCCTGGCCAGCCAGAACCCGACGCGTGTCGCCACGCCGGGCCACGTGGTCACCGTGCGCGGGATCGCGCTCGTCTCCGGGCGCCGGGAGACGGCGATCGTGGTCACCGTCCGCAACCCGGGCGGGTCGGCGGTGAGCGATCTGCCGATCTCGGTCGGATACAGGGCCGCCGGCCGGCGAGCGATCTATCTCAACGCGGACGCCGACATCGCCTACTTCGACGCGCACCTGCCGGAGATCGCGGCGCACGGGAGCCTCGCCTGGGTGTACACGAGCACTCGGCGGCTGCCGCCCCGCGCGCACCCGTTCGCGATCGTCGGCGCAGCGCCGGCGGTGTCCGGTTCCCGCGTCGGATCCCCTCCGCCCATCCGCGCCGGGGTCCGCGCCGCCGGCGGGAGCGACCTGGTCGCCGTGGCCGTGCGCAACCTCTCGGGCGTGCCCCAGTACCAGCTGCCGGTCTACGCCGTCGCCGAACGGGGCGGGCGGGCCGTGGCGGCCGGCGAAGGGACGATGGCGCAGCTGGACGGCGACTCCGGGCGGACGGTGCGGTTGCGGCTGCTGGGTCATGCCGGTCAGGCCCCGGTCCGGGTGCAGGCCCCGCCCACCATCTTCCACTGAGGAGCAGCGATGAACGTGAGCGAGATCAACCAGGACGCTTCCGAGTCCCCGACCGCCGCGGCTCCGGCCGTTCCGGAATACGCGCAGTGCGCCGACTGCGGTTCCGCCGTCGACCGCCTCCAGCGCTACTGCGTGACCTGCGGCGCCCATCAACGCCATGTGGCCGATCCAGCGACCCGCTTCCTGACCCGGGCCACCGCGCGTTCGCGCGCGGCCGGAGCGCCGCCGGGCGGAGAGCGCGGGGGCGCCGACCGCCGACGCATCCCCAGCCTCGCGGTGGCCTTGGTGTTGGCGCTGATCCCGGTCACACTCGCGGTTGGGGTCGTGGTGGGGCGGTCCTCCAATAACGGCGATTCGCGGCTGATCCGCGAGCTCAGCGCCTCGCAGGCGCAACTGGCGGCGGCCTCCCGGGCCACGGCGGCCTCCCGGACCGCTGCGCCGGCGATCGCATCGGCGGCCACGACCAGCCACAGGTCCGCGCACGCCGCGCGCCGGCGGGCCGTCAGGCACGCGAGGGCGCGGAACGCCACGACCACGCTGAACCACACGTCGCAGGCACCGGCGTCCATCAACGGCGCCGCCTCCAGCGCCCAGAAGCAGCGGGGCGCCGCCATCGTCTCCAAGCTTCAGCACACCAACGGGACGAGCTATCTCAACCAGCTTCCCTCCCAGGTGGTGGTGCCGTGAAGCTGCCCGCCCGGAGGCATCCCGTTGCGGCGCAGACCGGGACCGAGCCGGCGCCGGACGCGGAGCTGCTCGCTCAGCGCGAGCGGCTGACCGAGCGCTTCGCGCTGATGCAGTCCGAGTTGGGCGGGCTGTTCTACGAGATGGCCATCCGCGACCACGTCCGGCTCGACGTGCTGGTGGGGAAGGCCGCGGCGCTGCAGCGCGTCGATGCCGAGCTGGCCCAGGTCGAGCACCTGCTCACCGAGTCCGGTGGCGCGGTCGGCGGGCGGTGTCCTAACTGCGGAACCGCGCACGCCCGCGGCGCGGCCTACTGCTCACAGTGCGCAACCCCGCTGTCCGCGGCCTGATGCGGTGGCTGTGGAGCATCCGGATCAGCCGCCCGGCGCTGGCCGCGCTGGCCTGTGTCTCTGCGCTGGCCACCGTGGTCGTGATCCACTCCGGCCTGGCGCGCCCGCCCGCGCAGACGGCCGCGCTGACGGCGCTGCGAGAGCAGCGGCGGCTGGTGGCGCAGGCGACATCGGCCGCCACGGCGCCGGCCGCCGCGGTCCCGGCGGCGCCCACGCCGTCGCCCCCGCAATCCGGGAGCACGGGCGGCAGCTCGGCGGTCGGGGGAACCGGTGCCGGCCCGGCTCCCGCCGTCGGGGCCGGCGGCGGGTCGGGCGCGCCGACGCCCACGGCCGGCGCATCGGCCTCGCCCACGACGTCCACGACCGGCAGCACCACCGCGGCCGCCAGGACGCCGGCCCCGGACGCCGGGCTGCCCCACGTCGGCCACGTCTTCCTGATCACGCTGAGCACTCCGGGCTATGCCGACGTCTTCGAAAAGCAGGCGCCGGCGCCGTACCTGCGCTCGCTCGTCGCCCGGGGGACGCTGCTCAGCCGGTTTCGCTCGCTCGGTCACGGGGAGCTGGCCGACGAGCTGGCGATGATCAGCGGACAGGCTCCGAACTCCGACACCGGTCGCGGCTGCCCGGTATTCAGGGAGTACCCGTCGAGCGCGAGCCCCAACGCCGCCGGCGAGGTGGCCGGCAGCGGGTGCGTGTACCCGGAGTCGGCGCTGACCATCGGCGATCAGGTCACCTCCGACGGCAAGGTGTGGGGCGCCTACGTCGCGGGGATGGGTGCCACCGCCTGCCAGCATCCCAACTCCGGCGCCGCCACTGGCGTCACCCCGCCCGGCACCGAGCCGGGCTACGACGTACTGCACAATCCGTTCGTCTTCTTTCACTCCGTCCTCGACGACGGCGACTGCCAGAACGACGACCGGGACCTGAGCAAGCTTGCGCAGGTGCTTTCGCGGCCGGCGCGCACGCCGCGCTTCGTCTACGTCGGCGCCGACGCCTGTGCCGACGCCGATCCGGTGCCGGCAGGGCCGTCACCCGCCCCCGCTCCGACCGCGCCGGCCACCGCCGCCGGCCCGACAACCACCGCCGCCAGCCCGACGACCACCGCCACCGGCCCGACAACCACCGCCACCAGCCCGACAACCACCGCCACCGGCACGGCCACCTCCACCGCCACGGTCACGACCACCACGGGAACGGCGACGCCGAGCACCTATGGCTGCCCGGCCGGCCAGCCCGACGGCATCGCCGCCGAGGACGCCTTTCTCAAAGCCTGGGTGCCGGTGATCATGCGCTCCCCGGCGTACCGTCGTAACGGCGTGCTGGTGATCGCGTTCGCCGGGTCAAAGCCGGTCGGTCATCCGGTGACCACCGGGGCGCTGGTCCTCTCGCGATACAGATCCGGGCGCAGACGCATCGCCAGTCCTTATGACCCGTACGCGCTGCTCCATTCGATGGAGGCGATGCTGGACGACACTCCCCTCGCCCACGCTGCCAGGGCACCATCGTTCGCCCACGCGGCACTGTGACGGTGCCCGCCGCTCAGGGGCGCGCCGGCCGCCGGCAGCGCGTGGGCTGCCGGCGGGCTGCGCTGTCGGTCAGTTCGTCTTGCGCTCCAGGTCGGCCACTTCACGCGCCTTGGCGTCGGCCTTCTCCTGGGCTTGGGCCGCCTCGTCCTTGGCGTCGCCCTTGCGCTCCTCGCGGCGCCCCTCTCGGTGCAGGGACCGGTCGCCGGCGATGTCGCCCGCGGCCTGCTTGGCCTTGCCCGTGATCTTGTCGAGGATGTCACTCATTGCGCCTCCATTTTTCGGTGACGTGTTCAGAGATCGGTCTGCCCCGTCGGCGGAACGTCAAACGCAGTTCTGCGGATCCCGTAACCGGGTAGCGCGATCACAGATGCTGCGCTCGATCTGGAATGGAACGATCACCTTCGGTCTGACCGTGGTCCCGATCAAGGTGCACTCGGCGGTCGAGGACCACGGCATCCACTTCCACCAGGTCCATGCCAAGGACGGGGCCCGGATCCAGCACAGGCGGATCTGTTCCAAGGAGGGCAAGGAGGTCCCCTACAAGCAGGTCGCCAAGGGCTACGAGGTGCGCGGCGGCGAGTACGTGTTGCTCACCCAGGACGAGATCAACGCCGCTGCCGGCCAGAACTCGCACCTGATTGAGATCGAAGAGTTCGTCCGGGCCTCGGAGATCGATCCGGTCTATTACGACCAGGCCTATTACCTGAGCGCCGGCCAGGACGGCCACGACGCCTATCGGCTGCTCCATGACGCCCTGGACCGCGCCGACCGCGTCGGCATCGGCCGCTGGGTGTTTCACAACCGCGAGTACCTCGTGGCCGTCCGCGCGCTGGGCGACGCGCTTGCGCTGCACACGATGAGGTTCGCCGATGAGCTTGTCGACCCGGCCAAACTCGATCTTCCGACACCGAGCCGCAAGCCCGCCAAGCGCGAGATCGAGATGGCCGGCACGCTCGTCGAGAGCCTCCACGCCGGCTTTGACCCGTCGGCGTTCACGGACTCCTACCGGGACCGGGTCCAGGCGCTGATCGAGGCCAAATCCCGGGGCGAGGAGCCGGATCTTCCCCAGGAGGACGAGGAGCCCACCGGCGGCACCGACTTGGAAGCGGCGCTCGAGGCCAGCCTGTCCGGGTCGAAGGGGCGCAGCTGAGCCGTGGCGCGACGCTCGCTGTGGACGGGATCGCTCAGCTTCGGGCTGGTCAATGTCCCGGTCAGCCTGGAGTCGGCCGTGCGCGACCTGGATTTCCACTTCCGCCAGATCCACGAGAAGGACGGCGCGCCGATCGAGATCCGCCGGTTCTGCGAGAAGGAGGACCGCGAGGTCTCCTACGAGGAGATCACCCACGGCTACGAGCTCGACGACGGCGGGCAGGTGATCGTCTCCGACCTGGAGCTGCAGGCCATCGAGCCGCGGCGCACCCGGACGATCGACATCGAGCAGTTCGTCGACCTCGCCGACATCGACCCCATCTACTTCGATCATCCGTATTTCCTCGTGCCGGCATCTAACGACGACGGCTCGGTCCGCGCCTACCGGTTGCTGGCCGAGGTGATGGGCCGGACGGACCGGGCGGCGCTTGGCCGCTTCGTCATGCGCGCCAAGGAGTACCTGGCGATCATCCGCCAGCGGGAGGGGGCGCTCACGCTGACGACGATGCGGTTCGCCGACGAGGTGCGGTCGACCAAGGACGTCGACGCGGCCACCCAGAAATCCCACAAGCCGACCCGGAAGCAGCTGGACGCCGCCGTCGCCGTGATCGAGGAGCTGTCCTGCGAGTGGGATCCGGGCAAGTTCAAGGATCGCTATCGGGCCCGGCTTAAGCGCGTCGTCGACCGCAAGCGCAAGGGCGAGACGATCAAGTCGCCGGACACCGGACAGGCGCCCGAGCAGCCCCCGGATTTGATGGCCGCGCTCGAGCAGACGCTGGAGCGCCTCCAGAAGGGCGAGAGCGCCCGCTGGTCCGACCAGCGCCAGGTCGAGAAGGCCGCCGGTTAGGCCGAGCTCAGCCGATCGCCAGCGCCAGCTTGCCGCGCCGGTGCGAGGTGGCCGCCGCCGTCAGGCCGTCGCCGGCCCGCTCCAGGTCGTAGGTCTCCTGGACCGGGACGCGCACCGCGCGCTCGTCGACGAGGCCGGCCAGCCGGGCCAGGTTCTCGGCCGAGGCGACGGCCATGACGTTCGCCTGTCCGGGCGCGTCGCCGGCAGCGCCGAGCGCCGAGACGGCGCGCCCGCCCGCCTCCAGGGCGCCGCAGCGCACCGTGAACGCCTCGGGATCGGCGGACACGAGGTCGATGATGGCCGTGACGTCGTGGTGGGGGCGGACCTCCTCGGTGATATCCCCGTCGCGGTCGACGACCAGGCCCGCCCCCAGGCCGCGCAGGTATTCGACGTCGTCGCCGCGCCCGGTGGCCACCACCGGCACCCCGGTCCGGGCCGCCATCTGGACGGCCAGGCTGCCCACGCCCCCCGTGGCCCCGATCACCAGCAGCGCGTCGCCGTCGGACAGCCCGAGGGCGTCGAGGCAGGTCATCGCCATGACGCCGGCCAGTCCCAGCGCGCCCGCGGCGGCCAGGTCGAGGCTGCTCGGCCGAGGGGCGATCCACCGGTCCTCGGGGACCGCTATCAGCTCGGCCCACGTCCCGCTGTGGACGGCCGGATCGGCATGGGGGAGGAAGCCGAACACCTCGTCTCCCGGGCGAAAGCGGGTGACCGAGTCGCCCACCCGCTCCACCGTGCCGGCGTAATCACGGCCGAGCGTGACCGGGAACTCATGATCGGCCATCTCCCGCAGCAGCCCGTCGGCGATCACGCCGTCGACGGGATTGATCGAGGACGTTCGGACCCGGACGACGACCTCGTCGCCGGCGGCCGCGGGCTCCGGCCGGTCGGTGCGCAGGCCCGGCGGCGAGTCGAACGCGTCGAGTGTGAAGGCGCGCATGGCAGCGTGAACTACAGCGGTTTCGCCAGCCGGACGTCGGCCGCCCCCTCGGGGTCGGCGATCGCCTCCAGTGCCACCTCATAGGACGGGAGCGAGAGGACGCGCCCATCGTGCAGGACCATCAGGTAGCGGTCCATCGTCTGCAGGAACGCGCGGTCGTGCGAGACGGCGACGACCGTGCCCTCAAAGCCCTCCAGCGCTGTCTCCAGCGCCTCCGAGGAATCGGTGTCCAGGTTGTCGGTCGGCTCGTCGAGGAGCAGGAGGTTGTGACCCTCCACCTCTAGGATCAGCACCTCCAGCCGGGCCTTTTCGCCCCCGCTGAGCACGTCGTAGCGCCGCCGGGCGGCCTCGGCCAGCCCGTATCGAGCCAGCGCGCCCATCGCGGCCTGCACGGCGCCGAGACGAAGTAGGACGACGTCGAGGACGACCTGACCGCCGAAGTCCGACCGGGTCTGCAGCTGGGTGAAGAACCCCGTCGAGACGCGCGGCCCCACCCGCACCGACCCGCCGTCGGCGGCCCGGCTGCCGGCCAGGACCTGCATCAGCGCGCTCTTGCCCGAGCCGTTGGGGCCGACCAGCCCCACCCGCTCGCCGAAGTGGATCTCCTCGGAGAAGGGCCCCACCAGCCCGTCGATCTCCAGCGACCGCAGGTCGAGCACGATGCGGGCCGAGTCGCCCCCGCGGATGCGGACGGCGATCGCCTGGTCGGCCACCGGCGCCGGGGGCGGTCCAGGCGCCCGGAAGCGATTCCACCGGCTCTCCATGGCGTCGGCGCGCTTGGCCCAGTCCGGTGCATAGCGAGCCCGCTCCTTGAACGTCTTCATGAGGCGGAACAGCCGCCGCTCCTCCTCGTGCCAGCGCTTGACCGCGTCGCCGAGGCGCTCCTGCCGGGCGGCGCGGACCGCGGCGTAGGTGCCGTACGAATCTCCATGGACCCAGGCGCCGTGGCCCTCCAGGGTGACGATCGCGCCCACCGCCCCGGTCAGTACCGCGCGGTCATGGGAGATGAGGAGCAGCGTCTTGCGGGATGACCGGATGCGCTGCTCCAGCTCCAGCTTGCCCGGAACGTCGAGGAAGTTGTCCGGCTCGTCGAGCAGGAGCAGGTCGGCGTCGGAGGCGAACAGGACGTCCAGCACCAGGCGCTTGCGTTCGCCGCCGGACAGCGTGCCGGCCGCCCGGTCGGCGATCGCGTGCAGCGGTGCCCGGACGATCCGCCGGCAGCTCGCGTCCCACTGGCCCTCCAGCTCATAGCCGCCGAGCGCGGACCAGTCGGCGATGGCGGCGCCCAGCTCCAGCCCGCTGGCGTCGTCCCCGGCAGCCAGCCGCGCCTCCAGCGCCAGGACGCTCTCGCCAGCGCGGCGCACCGCGGTCGGGGCCAGCGCCAGCAGCATCTCGCGGACGCTGCCCGCGCCGTCTCCGACGCCGACGTCCTGTGGCATGTAGCCTGCGGAGCCGTCCAGGGAGAAGCTGCCGTCGTCCGGCGTCAACAACCCGGCGAGAATCTTCAGCAGCGTGCTCTTGCCGACGCCGTTGCGGCCGACGAGCCCGGCGTGCTGGCCGGGCGGGACCCGGAACGAGACGTCGGAGAACAGCAGATCACCGCCCGGATGCGCGTACGCGAGCCCCTGCACCCTCACCCGTCCATTCCATCACAATCACCGCCATGACCGACCAGCCCTCCGCCCCCATCGCGGACTCGATCCTCGACACCATCGGCCACACGCCACTGGTGCGCCTGACGCGCATCGGCGCCGGCCTCCGCCCCCAGCTGCTGGCCAAGCTGGAGGTCTTCAATCCCGGCGGCTCGATCAAGGACCGCGTGGCCGTGGCGATGATCGAGGCGGCCGAACGCGACGGCCGGCTGCGGCCGGGCGGCACGATCGTGGAGCCGACGTCGGGCAACACCGGCACCGGCCTGGCCATTGCCGCGCGCCTCAAGGGCTACCGGGTGATGGCGGTGATGCCGGACAAGATGTCCCGGGAGAAGATCGACCTGCTGCGCGCCTACGGGGCCGAGGTGGTGCTGGCCCCCACCGACGTCCCGCCGGACTCGCCGCGCTCCTACTACCGCGTGGCCGATCGCCTGACCGCCGAGATCCCCGGCGCGTTTCAGCCCAACCAGTACGCCAACGAGGCCAATCCTCGCGCCCACTACGAGTCGACCGGCCCGGAGCTGTGGGAGCAGACCGGCGGGCGGATCACCCATCTTGTCGTCGGCGTGGGAACCGGCGGCACCATCACCGGCACGGTCGGCTACCTGCGCGAGCGCCGCCCGGACCTGGTCGTGGTGGGCGCCGACCCGGAGGGTTCGATCTACTCCGGCGGCGAGGAGAACGTGCGCCCCTACCTGGTGGAGGGCGTCGGCGAGGACTTCTGGCCCTCCACGTTCGATCCGGCGGTCGTCGATCGCTGGGTGACCGTGTCGGACCGCAACTCGTTTCTGACCACCCGCCGCCTCGCCCAGACCGAGGGCATCCTGGCCGGGGGCTCCGGCGGCCTGGCGCTGCACGCCGCCCTCGAGGTCGCCGCGGAGCTCGAGGATCCGCAGTCGATGGTGGTGGTGATCCTCCCGGACGGGGGGCGTTCGTATCTGTCGAAGATCTTCTCCGACCCCTGGATGCGCCAGTACGGCTTCCTGGAGCGCGATTCGGACCTGACCGTCGGCGATGTCCTGCGCCACAAGCGCGCGGCCGGCGAGATCCCGCCGCTCGTCACGGTCGAGCCCCACATGCGGGTGCGCGAGGCGGTGTCCCTGCTGCACGAGCACCGCGTCTCACAGCTGCCGGTGGTCAGCGCGCACGATCGGACCACGGTGGTCGGTGCCATCGGCGAGCGCGGCCTGCTGCGCCACGCCGCCGAGGACCCGGCCCTGCTCGACGCCGAGATCGCCGACGTGATGGAGCCGCCCTTCTCGGCGGTGTCCGAGCACGATCCGGTGCGGGAGGCGGTCGAGTTGCTGGTCGGTGACCAGCAGGCGCTGCTGGTCACCCATGACGGCCGGGCCGAGGGGCTCGTCACCCGGACCGACCTGCTGGAGGCGCTGGCCTCATGACCAGCGCAGACGCCTTCGGCACGCGGGCCGTCCACGCCGGCCTGACCCCGGATCCGACGTACAAGTCGGTCATCCCGGCCATCCACCAGACCTCGACGTACGCCCAGGAGCGGCCCGGAGAGTTTGTCGCCGACTATGACTACTCGCGCTCGGCCAACCCCACCCGGGCGGCGCTGGAGCAGGCGCTCGGCGAGCTGGAGGGCGGCCTGGCGGTGGCGTTCTCGTCCGGGCTTGCCGCCGAGCACGCGCTGTTCACCGTGACCTGTGAGGCCAGCGCCCACGTGGTGATCCCCAACGACCTGTACGGCGGGACGTATCGGCTGGTGGACAAGGTGCTGACCCGCTGGGGGCTGACGTATGACCTCGTCGCCCAGACCGACCCGGATGCGGTCGGCGCCGCGGTCCGGTCTGACACGCGGCTGATCTGGATCGAGAGTCCCACCAATCCGCT
>JBPYFQ010000014.1:0-13574 GCA_051985625.1 Solirubrobacteraceae bacterium | reverse complement strand
GAGCTCCTGCAGGCGATCGTCGACGGAATCCTCACCGGGGGCGTCTACGCCCTCATGGCGGCCGGCCTGACGCTGATCTTCGGCGTCATGGACATCATCAACATCGCCCAGGGTGTGATGGTCATCCTGGGCGCCTACCTCAGCCTCGAGCTGTCGGTCCACCTCGGGATCGGCCTGCTGCCGGGGTTGCTGATCACCGTTCCGGCCATGTTCCTGCTCGGCGTCGCCGTGGAGTTCCTGTTCATGCGGCGGTTGCGTGACGAGGACCGAACGCAGATGTCGATCCTCGTCACCTATGCCGTGGCAATCCTCATCGAGGGGGTGTTGACGGCCATCTTCGGCGTCGACTACCAGCAGCTGTCGGCGCCGTACGTCAACTCGTCGGTGCACATCCTGGGCTTCTACCTGCCCTACATCTACCTGATCGGGTTCGGGCTGGCGGTGGTGCTGATGGGAGCGCTCTACTACCTGCTGTACCGGACCAAGTTCGGCCGGGCGGTGCGGGCGTCGCTGCAGAACCGCACCGCCGCCGACCTGATCGGGATCCAGGTCAACCGGGTCCGCACGATCTCGGTCGGCATCGGCGTTGCCGTCACCGCCGTGGGCGGCATGGTGTTCGGCGCCACCAACGCGTTCAATCCCAATACGGGCTACGACCTCATCTCCCGGCTGCTGGCGATCGTCATCCTCGGTGGCATGGGCAGCATCGGCGGCGCGATGGCGGCCGCGGTGTTCCTGCTCGTGATCAACGACGTCGTCGCCGTGTGGTGGTCCCCGACCTGGGCGCCGCTGGTCTACTTCGTGGCGCTGGTCATCGTGTTGTCGATCCGGCCGCAGGGTCTGTTCGGACGGTCGGCGGTGCGGGCTCAGTGAGCACCACCGAGACTGCATCGCCCCCGCCGGACACGCCGGAACTGGCCCCGGCCGCCGGCCACCGGGCGCTCAAGGCGGCGGCGATCGTCGTCATCGCAATCATCTTCGTCGGGTTCCCGATGGTCGTCACCGACCCGAGCACGACGTCGATCGCCGTGTTCACGCTCATCTTCATGGTCGCCGCCACGGCCTGGAACATGTTCAGTGGCTACACCGGCTACCTCGCCCTGGGGCACGCGGTCTTCTTCGGCTGCGGCGGCTACGCGGTGGCGTTGGCGGCCCGCGACTGGCACGTCGCCGGCGGGTGGCCGGTGTTCGCGCTGCTGCCCTTCGGCGGCCTCGTCGCCGGCCTCATCGCCATCCCCGTCGGGCTCGTCGCGTTGCGGACGCGGCGGCACACCTTCGTGGTGGTGACCATCGCCATCTTCTTCATCTTCCAGCTTGCCGCCTTCAACCTCGGCTTCACCGGCGGGACATCCGGCATCACGCTCCCGTTCGCGCCGTTCTCGGCCGCCAACTACAACCAGCCCTTCTACTACGTGGGGCTCGTCATTCTCGTCCTGACGATCGCCGTCTCCTGGACGGTGCGGCGCTCCCGGTTCGGGCTCCAGCTACTGGCCATCCGCGACGACGAGGACCGGGCACTCGGCCTCGGCGTGCGAACCCGGCCGGTGAAGCTCACCGCGTTCGTGCTCTCGGCGATCCCGATCGGAATGGTCGGCGGGCTCTACTTCTATTTCGTCGGTCAGATCTATCCCAACTTCGCCTTCGACCCGCTGTTCGACCTGTCGATCGCGCTGATGGCCTTCATCGGCGGGCTGGGGACGATCGTCGGTCCATTGCTCGGCGCGCTCGTCCTGGAGTCGCTCCAGCAGTACCTGACCCAGTCGTTCTCCAGCGACGCCACCTACCTGATCGCCTACGGCGTCCTGTTCCTGGTGGTGATTCTCATCCTGCCCCGGGGCGTCGTTCCCGGGATCACAGCCTTCCTGGACAAGCGACGCCGGCGCGCCGTCCATGCCTACACCGGCGAACGAGACGCCAATGGCCGGGACACGAAGGTGCGCGGCGGCGTGGCGGGAGCGGCACGATGAGCGGTCACCTCATCGAGGTCAGCGGCGTCTCCAAGGCGTTCGGTGGCGTGCACGCGCTGACGCAGTGTGACCTTCAGGTGCAGGAGGGCGCCATCAACGGGCTCATCGGGCCCAACGGGTCCGGCAAGACGACGCTGTTCAACGTCATCACCGGCTATGAGCGCATTCAGCAAGGGCAGGTCGTCTTCAAGGGGATGGAGATCACCAACGCGCCGCCCGACCGGGTGTTCAAGCTCGGCATCGGGCGGACCTTCCAGCTGACCCGGCTGTTCACCCGGCTGACCGTGCTGGAGAACATGCTGGTGGCCACTCAGCGCCAGGAGGGATGGCTGCGCGGGATCATGCGCCTGGCCGGCTCCATGCACGAGCGCCGCCGGGCCATGGAGCTGCTCGACTTCGTCGGCATCACCCGGCTGGCGCACGAGCCGGCCGGCAACCTGTCCTACGGGCAGCGCAAGCTGCTGGAGCTGGCCTCGCTGCTCGTCGCCGATCCCGACATCCTGTTGCTCGATGAGCCGGCCGGCGGCGTCAACCCGACCTTGATCGGCCACCTCTCCGACCGGATTCGGGACCTCAACCGATCCGGCAAGACGATCCTCATCGTCGAGCACAACATGGAGTTCGTCATGAGCCTGTGCGAGCGCATCACGGTGCTCAGCCAGGGCAGCGCGCTCGTGTCCGGAGCCCCCGAGGAGGTGCGCAACAACCCGGCGGTGCTCGATGCCTATCTGGGCGGCAGCGACGACGCCGAGACCCAGCACGACCTCGCCGAGGAGGCGTCGCAGCACGAGCACGCCGGCATATCGGCTATTCAGGTCCGCGTCCCGGAGCGGCCGAAGCTGGGGGAGAGCCAGGCGCTGCTCACCGTCCGGGGGATCACCGCCGGCTACGGCGGCGGCGACATCCTCAAGGACGTCACCCTGGACGTTCCGCGCGGCGGCATCACCTGCGTGGTCGGACCCAACGGGGCCGGCAAGTCGACGCTGATGGCGACGATCAGCGGCCTGCTGCGGCCGCGGCTGGGCGAGATCCACTTCGACGGCGCCGTGCTCTCGGGATCCTCCCCGAAGGAGATCCTGGGCCGGGGCGTCGCCCAGATACCCCAGGCGCACAGCCTGTTCGGAGATATGACGGTGCGGGAAAACGTCGAGATGGGCGCTTTCACGGTGCGCGACTCGGCCCTGGTGGCCAAGCGGCTGGCGGCGGTGGAGGAGCTCTACCCGATCGTCCGTGAGCGCGCCGACGAGAAGGCCGGCAGTC
The DNA here is from genome assembly GCA_051985625.1 of Solirubrobacteraceae bacterium. Taxonomy (GTDB): domain Bacteria; phylum Actinomycetota; class Thermoleophilia; order Solirubrobacterales; family Solirubrobacteraceae; genus Palsa-465. The sequence goes on along the minus strand of JBPYFQ010000014.1, from coordinate 10,347 downwards.
TGTCCGGGGGCCAGCAGCGGCTGGTGGAGTTCGCCCGGTGCCTGATGCTCGACCCAGAGCTGATCATGCTCGACGAGCCGTCGATGGGCCTCGACCCCAGCACGCGGCAGATGGTGTTCGAAATGGTGCGGCAGATGAATCAGCAGGGCAAGACGATCCTGCTGGTCGAGCAGAACGCCCGGGCCGGGCTGCGAATGAGCACTCACGGCGTCGTCCTGGAGAACGGCATGGTCCGCCTGACCGGCTCCGGACGCGAGGTGCTGGAGCATCCGGAGATCGGGGCGCTCTACCTCGGCGGGGCCGTGACCGCGGGCGCTGAGTCGTGACCCGCGCCAGCACGGTGGCGGATGTCGTCGTCGCCGGGGCCGGCCACAACAGCCTGATCACGGCCGCCTACCTCACCCGTGCCGGGTACCGGTGCCGGGTGCTCGACGCCCGTCCGGTGGCGGGCGGGGGAGTCGCCTCCGAGGAGCTGATCATGGAGGGCTTCAAGCTCGACTCATGCTCGACGGGCCACACGCTGATCCAGACCAATCCCGTCTTGTCCGCCGACGAGCTCGGCCTCGTCGCCGACCATGGGCTGAGCTACATCGCGCCGGACCCAGTGGCCCATGTCGTGTTCCCGGACGGCGACAGCCTCACCATGTGGCTCGATCCCGACCGGACGTGCGAGGAGATCGCCTACTACTCACCGGAGGACGCCGAGGCCTACCGCCGGATGCTCGCCGAATACGACGTGGTCAAGGAGGCGTTCAACCGCAGTCGCTTCACCCCGGTTGGCTTCGGGCCCAGTCTCGACCAGCTGCTCGACGCCGTGCCAGGCAACGTGCGATGGCGGCGCCGGGCGATGATGAGCGCCTGGGACATCGTCCGCCGGGAGTTCGAGAGTCCGCACGTCCAGGCCTTCATGCTGTGGATGGCATTCCAGACCGGCCAGCCGGTGGGCTCGGCCGGCTCCGGCCCGCTGGCCTACTCCATCATCTTCGGCCGCCAGCGCCGCAGCTGGACGCTGCCAAAGGGCGGCTCCGGCGAGCTGGCTCGCGCGCTGGTCGAGGTCATCGAGCAGGGCGGCGGCGAGGTACTGTGCGACCGCCGGGTCATGGAGCTGGTCATCTCGGACGGTCGCTGCACGGGGGTCGTCACCGAGGACGGCGAGCGCCACCTGGCGTCCCGGGCGGTTCTGTCGACGATCCATGTCAAGGACCTGGTGGAGATGGCGCCGGCCGAAGCCTGGGGCGCTGACTTCCGCTACGGCATCGACACCTACGACGAGGGGATCTCGGCGTTCGCGGCCCACTACGCCACGACTGAGCCGCCGCGTTACCCGACCCGGGACGGCGACGTCATCGAGTGCGTCTCGGCCGGCGTGGCCGGCTGGGCCGCGGACATCCTGCGGATGGGGCGCGACGTCCGCGAGGGCCGCCTCGTGCGCGACGGCGCCTGGCTGCTGTTCCCGGCGCCGACGGTGGCCGATCCCAGCCGCGCCCCGGATGGCCATCACACGGTCAAGATCCTCGGCATGCAGCCCTACGCGCCCGACGAGGCCGGCCCGGTCGAGCCGGTGCAGGCGTGGGCGGCGCTTCGGGACGAGATCGCCGGTGTGCACCTCGATCACCTCCGCCGGGCGGCCCCCAACCTCGACGCCACCGCGATCCTGGGAGAGCTGATCGTCTCGCCCGTCGACCTGGAGCAGGCCAACCCGCACATGTGGCACGGCACCTTCCACGGCGGCGATCGATCGCTCACCAACAGCGGCGCGCACCGTCCGGCGCCGGGCTGGGCCCAGCACCGGATGCCGATCCCCGGGCTGTATCAGACCGGCGGCACGACGCATCCGGGCGGGTCGGTCACGGGCGGGCCAGGACGCAACGCCGCCATCGTCATGCTGTCCGATCTCGGCTACGACCCGGACGAGCTGCTGGACGGCGGTCTGGGCCGGCTGGGCGAGGTGCCGCTGCCCGCGGCGGGGAGCTGACGCGACGAGCGTCGTCGACGTTCACACCCACGTCATCGTCCCGGAGCTGCTGCGCGAGGCGGCGCCCGCGGAGACGTGGCGCCCGTCCGTGCACTGGGACGCCGAGGGCCAAGTCGTCGAGTTGGGCGGCCGGTCGATCCGCTCCGCCGTCCACGACTTCGTCGACCTCGACGTGATCCTGTCGACAATCGCCCGCGGTGGGCGCGAACGGGCGCTGCTCTGCCCGTGGGTCCCGCTGCTGTACTTCGACGCCGAGCCGGACGAGGCGCTGGAGCGCTGCCGAATCCAGAACGACGGGCTGGTCCGCCTGCACGAGCGCCGGCCCGCCGAGGTGACCGTGCTCGGCGCCGTCCCCCTGCAGGATCCGGAGCTCGCCGCCGCCGAGCTCGCCGAGCTCATGCGCCGGGACGGCGTGGCCGGCGTCGAGGTCACCGCCAGCGTCAACGGCGTCTACCTCGGCGACGCCCGGTTCGAGCCGTTCTGGGCCGCCGCCGAGGCCACCGGTGCGCTCGTGTTCGTGCACCCCACCACCCGGGGGTTCCCGGGCGGCGTGTTCGACGAGCACTACCTGTGGAACCTCGTCGGCAACCCGCTGGAGACGACGATCGCTGCCGCTCACCTCATCGTCTCCGGAACGATGGCTCGCCATCCCCGGCTGCGGATCCTGCTGGCTCACGCCGGAGGAGCGATCGTGCCCCTAGCCGGACGCATTCGCCATGGCCAGGAGACGGTGGCGGCCGCCGGGCCCGAGCCGGCCGACCCGGCCGACGCCGTCGTTCGCCGCTTTCTGTTCGACACCGTCACCCACGATCCGCGGTTGCTGCGCGCGCTCGTCGACGCCGTCGGGGCCGACCGGGTCCTGCTCGGCTCCGACTACCCGTTTGACATGGCCGACCCCGACCCGGTGGCGACCGTCCGCGGCGCGCAGCTCGATCCCGAGGCCGAACGCGCGGTGCTCGGGGGCAATGCCGACCGCGAGTTGGCGGCGTCGGCGCCGGCCAGGAGCTGACGTCGACGACCATGGCCGACGAGCGCGTCCAGGCTGCGATCCGCCACTGGGCGGGGCGGTTCATCGCCAACGGGATCGACTACAACGACTTCGTCCGCACCACCGCGGCGGTGCCGGACTGGGACGGATGGCTTAGCGCCTGGACGAGCACGGCCGAGATGCACGTGGCGCTGGCCGAGGCCGCCCTGGACCATGATGCCCCGCTCACCGCCGGGCAGGCGTATCTGCGCGCCGCGGTCAGTTACCACTTCTCGAAGTTCGTGTGGGTGGTCGACCCTGACCTCAACCGCCGCAACACGCTGGCCGCGGTGGAGGCGCTGTACGCCGCGCACCGACTGCTTGACCCCGGCGCCGAGCGCATCGAAACGGCCATCGACGGCGGCCGCGTCGTCGCCAACCTCCGTCGGCCACCGGGGACGGGGCGGGCGGGTCCGGTCCCGCTCGTCGTCCTCATTCCCGGCCTGGACTCCACCAAGGAGGAGTTCTGGCACTGGGAGTCGGTGTTTCTGGAGCGGGGCATGGCGACCCTGTCGCTCGACGGGCCCGGCCAGGGGGAGACCGGGCTGACCATCGACATCCGGCCCGACTACGAGGTCGCCGTCAGCGCGATCCTCGACGCCCTGGCGCATCGCCCCGACCTCGACCAGGATCGGATCGGCGCCGCTGGGGTGAGCCTGGGCGGCCACTACGTCGTCCGGGCGGCCGCTTTCGAACCACGCATCCGGGCGCTGGCGGGGATCAGCGGCCCGTACGACTTCGGCGCCGGGTGGGAGGCGATGCCGCAGCTCACCCGGGAGACGGTTCGCCACCACACCGGCGCCGGGGATCTGTCCCAGGCCCGCCAGCGAGCGGGCGCCCTCAACCTGGAGGGCGTCGCCCAGCGGGTCACCCAGCCCTGCCTGGTGGTGACCGGCGCCCTCGACCGGGTCATCGGCTGGGAGGAGACGAGGCGCATCGCCGACGCGGTGCCGGGAGCCGAATGGGTGCTCTACGACGAGGGCACCCACGTGTGCAACAACATCCCCTACAAGTACCGGCCGCTCGTGGCGGACTGGATGCGCGCGCGGCTGCGGTGAGCGCACCGCCGACGATCGGAGCGCCGCTGCGCCGGCGTGAGGACGGGCGTGTCCTGCGGGGCGAGACTCGGTACCTCGACGACATCGTCCGGCCCGGGATGGTCCATGCCGCCTTCGTGCGCAGTCCCCACGCCGCGGCCGCGATCACCTCGGTGAGCGTCCCGCGTGAGGCCGAGGGGCTGGCGGCGGTGCTGACCGCGGACGAACTGGCGGGGCTGTCCCGCTTCCCGGTCATGCGCCCTCGGGACAGCCAGGTCCGAGAGTCGGAGGCCCACCCGGTGCTCGCCTCTGACGAGGTCCGCTACGCCGGCCAGCCGGTGGCGATCGTGCTGGCCGCGTCCCGGGCGCTGGCCGAGGACGCCGTCGAGCGGGTCGAGGTCGAGTACGACGTGCGCGATCCGGTGCTCTCGCCCCGGCGCTCGGACCTGGTGATGACGCGGTGGTCGGCGCGCCAGGGCGATGTCGACGACGCGTTCGCCGGGGCCGCCCACGTTGTGTCCGGCCGCTACGCGCTCCCGCGACTCATCGCCGCGCCGATGGAGACCCGCGGGGCGATCGCCGAGCTCGACGCCGACGCGGACGTGCTCACGGTGTGGTGCTCGGCGCAGGACACGCACCGGCCGCTGACCCAGCTTTCCCACATCCTCGGCCGGCCGGAGCGCTCGCTGCGGGTGATCATCCCGGATGTCGGCGGCGCGTTCGGCTCCAAGGGCGTCGTCGCCCCCGAGGTGGCCGCGGTGGCGGCCGCTGCGCTCGCCCTCGGCGTTCCGGTCAAGTGGACGGAGGACCGCCTGGAGAATCTTGTCGGCGCCTACCAGGGGCGCGGCATTGAGGGGGATCTGGACCTGGCTCTCGACGGCGACGGGCGGATGCGGGCGCTGCGAGCGCGGCTGTGGGCCGATCTCGGCGGCTACCTGCTCACGACGACGCCCGTCCCGCCGCACACCGCGGGAACGCTCATCGCCGGCTGCTACGACATCCCGGCGGCCGACGTGGAGGTCCTCGGGGCGCGAACCAACCGCGTGCCTACCGGGCCCTACCGCGGCGCCGGGCGGCCGGATGCCGCATACATGATCGAGTCGCTCGTCGACGCGGCCGCCCGGGCGACCGGGATCGACCGGATCACGCTCCGTCGGCGCAACCTCATCCGCCGCTTTCCGCATCGCACGCCGACCGGGCTGGAGTACGACTCGGGCGACTTTGAGCGGTGCCTCGACGTTGCGCTTGGGCTGGCCGGCGCCCCGGTGCCGGCTACCGAGGGTGTGGCTCGGGGGGCCGGGATCGCGCTGTACGTTGAGCGGGCGGGGGGCGCGTGGGAGACGGCCGAGATCACGCTGGCCGCGGGCGGTCGGTTCGAGGTCGCCTCCAGCTCCAGCCCGCACGGGCAGGGGCACGACATCACCTTCGCCCAGATCGCCGCCGACCGTCTCGGAGTCTCCCCGGACGACGTGGCACTGCGCTTCGGCGACAGCGCGCACACGCCGCCGGGCGTCGGCACGTTCGGCAGCCGCTCGGTCGCCCAGGCCGGGTCGGCGGTGGCGCTGGCCGCCGACGAGCTCGTCGCCCAGGCCTGTGAGCGCGCGGCCGAGCGGCTCGGCGCCGAGCCGGGCGATGTCGTTCACGGCGCGGACGGCTTCACCGCCTCCGGGCGGACGCTGTCCTGGGTCGAGCTCGCCGACGGGCCTTTGTGCGCGACGGCGCGCTTCGAGTCCGCCAACGTCTTCTCCTCCGGCGCCCACGCGGCCGCGGTGTCGATCGACCGCGGAACCGGCGAGCTGCGCGTCGAGCGGCTGGTGGCCGTCGACGACGCCGGCACGGTCATCAACCCGCTCCTCGTCCACGGCCAGGTGGTCGGCGGCGCCGTCCAGGCCCTGGGGGAGTGCCTGACCGAGGAGGCGGTCTACGACGAGGCCGGTCAGCTGCGCACCGGATCGTTCCTGGACTACGGCCTGCTCACCGCCGCGGAGATCCCGCCGATCGTGACCGCCGAGGTGGAGACACCGTCACCCCTGAACCCGCTGGGTGCCAAGGGGGCGGGCGAGGGGGGCGCGGTGGGTGCGCTCGCCGCCGTGGCCTCCGCCGTCGCCGACGCGCTCGGCGGGCAGGTGGTGGCGCCGCCGTTCACGGCCGACAAGCTGTGGCGGGCGCTGCAAGAGGGGCAGGCGGCCCCGGCGCCGGCGCCGGCGGCGGCCCCGGCCCCGGACGCGGGTCCGGCCCCGGACGCGGGTCCGCCAGACGGAACATCGGCGATTCACCGGCACCCCTCGCCGGTGAATCGCCATTCATCGCAGCGGTCGCCGGCCCTCATCCGGACGGTGCTCGCTGCGGCGGTGGGCGTGGCACTCGGTGCGCTTGCCGCCCGGAGACGGCGGAGATGAAGCCGGCGCCGTTTCGCTATGCCGCCCCGGACTCGGTGCCCGCCGCGCTGGAGCTGCTCGCCGACGAGGACGCCCGGGCGCTGGCGGGGGGTCAGAGCCTGGTGCCGATGCTCAACTTCCGCCTGGCCCGGCCCGACCTGCTCGTCGACCTCAACCCGCTGGCCGAGCTCGCCGGCATCGAGCGCACCGGGGACGGCGGGCTGCGTATCGGCGCGATGACCCGCCAGGCCGACCTGCTGCGATCGCCGACGGTGCGGGCCGGTTGGCCGCTCCTGCACCAGGCGGCCTCGCACGTCGGCCACGCCGCGATTCGCACCCGGGGCACGGTCGGAGGGTCGGTGGCACACGCCGACCCGGCGGCCGAGCTGCCGGTGGCGCTGACCGCCCTCGACGCGCGATTTCGCGTGCGCTCCGCGGCCGGGGAGCGGGTGGTGGCGGCCACGGACTTCTTCCGCGGGGCACTCACCACAGCGCTCCAGACCGGCGAGCTGCTCGTCGCCATCGAGGTGCCGCCGGCTCCGCCCGGGGCGCGGATGGTCTTCGCCGAGCACGCCCGCACCCACGGGGATTTCGCTCTCGCCGGGGTGGCTGTCGTCCAGGCGCCCGGGGGCCACGCCGCCGTCGTGCTGCTCGGGGCCGGCCCGGTTCCGGTCCGCGTCGCGGCGGCCGAGCGGGCCCTGGCGGGCGGGGCGCCGCCGCCCGAGGTGGCCGCGCTCGCTGCCGCCGGCGTGACCGACGACCACCGGCGCGCGGTCATCGCCTCACTGACCCGGCGGGCGCTGGACGGGGCGGCGCCATGAGGATCCGGGTCACGATCAACGGCGCCCCGTACGAGGGCGAGGTCGAGCCGCGCACCCTCCTGTCGGACTTCATCCGCCACCAGGCGGGGCTGACCGGCACGCACGTCGGGTGCGAGCACGGCGTGTGCGGCGCCTGCACCGTGCAGCTGGAGGGCGAGCCGGTCCGCTCCTGTCTGATGCTCGCCGTCCAGGCCGACGGGCGGTCGCTGCGGACGGTGGAGGGGCTGGCCGGGCCGGGGGGCGAGCTGTCGGCGCTCCAAGAGGCATTCACCGAGCATCACGCCCTCCAGTGCGGATTTTGCACCGCGGGGTTCCTGATCACCGCCGACGCCCTGCTGCGGGCCCGCGCCGGCGCCGGCCTCACCGAGGCCGAGGTCCGCGGCGAGCTGGCCGGCAACCTGTGCCGGTGTACCGGCTACGAGGGGATCGTGGCGGCGGTGTTGTCGGCGGCCGAGGCGCCGTTGGACCCCGAGTAGCCCGCTGGCGCCTTCGGCGTCGCCTCCTGGGCGTCGGCGTCGAGCACGGTGTTGCGGTTCGACTGCGGGTCGCGCTCCAGGGGGAGGCTGCCGCCCGCCGTGAAGTACGGCTGGCCGGCGATGACCAGGTCCTCGGCCGGGAAGCGGGTGATGATCTCGCACCCGTCCTTGGTGACGACGAGCTGCTCCTCGATCCGGGCTGCCGACCAGCCGTCGGAAGCCGGCCAGAACGTCTCCAGGGCGAAGACCATGCCCTCCTGGATCTCCTCCGGGTGGTCGAGTGAGACGAGCCGGCTGAAGATGGGCTTCTCCCATATCGTCAGGCCGACCCCGTGGCCGAACTGGAGCGCGAAGGCCGCCTCCTCGTCGGGGAAGCCGAACTCCTCGGCTCGGGGCCAGACCGAGACGACCTCCGCCGTCGTCACGCCGGGCTTGATGAGCGCGATGGCCGCGTCCAGGTAATACCGGCAGCGCTTGTACGCGTCGACCAGCGGACGCGACGCGCTTGCCACCGCGAACGTGCGGTAGTAGCACGTGCGATAGCCCATGTAGCTGTGGAGGATGTCGAAGTACGCGGGATCGCCGGGACGGAGGGCGCGGTCGGTGAACACGTGCGGATGCGGGCTGCAGCGCTCGCCGGAGATGGCGTTGACCCCCTCCACGAACTCCGAGCCCATGTCATAGAGCACCTTGTTGACCAGCGCGACGCACTCGTTCTCACGGATGCCGGCGCGCATCGACCGGTACAGCTCCTCGTACGCGGCGTCGACCATGGCGCAGGCGGTGTTGAGCAGCGTGATCTCGTCGCGCGTCTTGATCATCCGGGCTTCCTGCATGAGCTGTTGGCCATCGACGACCTGGATGCCGAGCTTCTGCAGCGCGAACAGGACCGGGGGCTCGATCGCGTCGATGCCGACCGGTTCTGAGAGCAGCCCCCGCTGCTCGAGCTCGGCATGGATCTTGGCGGCGACGTCCTCGGCCCGCCCGGACTCCGGGGACATGGCGCCGCGCATGGTCGAGATGCCCGCGCGGGAGCGCCCGTCACCCAGCCACGGGTTGTAGAGCTGGTGGTGGCGCGCCGCCGAGCCGAAGTCCCACATGATCGGCTCGTCGCCCTGGGGCAGGAGGCAAAAGCGGTTGAGCTTGTCGGCCGCCCACGTCCCGATGTGGGTGGCGGTCACGTAGCGGATGTTGGACATGTCGAAGCACAAGAGGGCGCCGAGCTCGGACTCGGCGAGAAGGGCGCTGATCCGGGCCAGCCGCTCCTCGCGCAGCCGGTCGAAGCGGACGCGCTCCTCCCAATCGACGCCCATCACGCCATAGCTGTGCAGTCCCACGTTTTGTCCTCCCTGTGTTCGGTGCAACCGATTGCAGTCAGCTTACGCCACTTGACGCGCCCTCGTCGGCGAATTAACATCCCAATCCTCGCAATCGTTTGCACAGGAGGTACGCAGGCCGATGGGAGACGAATCGATGAGGCTCGGTTGGGTGGGCGTGGGCCGCATGGGGCGGGCGCTGGTCACCCGGCTGCTCGAGGCCGGCCACGACGTGGCGGTCTACAACCGCACGCGTGCGAAGGCGCAGGACCTGGAGGGCCTCGGAGCCACGATCGTCGACTCGCCCGCCGACCTCGCCGACCGGGACATCGTGTTCACGATCGTCGCCGGATCCGCCGACGTGGAGGAGGTCGTCTCCGCGTTGCTCTCCCGTCCGGACGTCCAGCCCGGCCTCATCGTCGACTCCACCACGATCTCGCCGGCGGCCGCCGAGGACATCCGGGCCCGGGCCTGGGAGCGGGGGACGGCGATGCTCGCCGCTCCGGTGAGCGGCAACCCGAAGGTGGCCGCCAGCGGCCGCCTGACGATCGTCGCCTCCGGGCCCGAGGACGCCTGGGAGCGGGCGCGGCCGTACCTGGAGCTGCTCTGCCGCCGTGTCACCTACGTGGGCGAAGGCGAGCGCGCCCGCCTGGTCAAGATCTGCCACAACCTCATGCTCGGCGTCGTCGCCCAGTGCATGGCCGAGGTCACCGTCCTCGCCGAGAAGGGCGGGGTGAGCCGGGCCGACTTCCTGGAGTTCCTCAACGACAGCGTCATGGGCTCGACGTTCACCCGGTACAAGAGCCCGGCCTACGTCAACCTTGACTTCACGCCCACCTTCACTCCGGAGCTGCTCCTCAAGGACTTCCACCTCGGCTTCGAGGCGGCTCGCGAGATGAACGTCTCCATGCCGCTGGCCGCGGTCACCGAGCAACTGGTGCAGTCCCTGTACGGCATGAAGGGCAACGAGGTCGACTTCGCCGCCCTCGTCGAGCTCACCGCGGAGGCCTCGGGTCTGGCCCTGGAGGCCGAGGACGTCCCGGTCGACGACGGCCTGAGCCCCCTGCCGCCCAGCGGCAACGGCACCGGGCCGGCCCGGGTGGCCACGCCGAAGTCGTAGTCCGAGCAAAAGTCCTGACGTTGGCGACATCTCTGGCCTCCACGGCCCCTTTTGTTGCCAGCGTCGGAACGTGGATGGCAAAGCTGGTCTATACGCCCAGGTTCGTCATCAGCGTCACTGGCGTCAGAGCAGCAGGCTGACCGGGTGCTCCAGGAGCTCGCGCAGGCGCGCCAGGAAGCGAGCGCCATCCGCGCCGT
>JBPYFQ010000013.1:0-6107 GCA_051985625.1 Solirubrobacteraceae bacterium | reverse complement strand
GTGCGAGTGCTCCTGACAAACGACGACGGCATCACTGCGACCGGGCTCAACGCGATGCGCAGAGCGCTCCTCGAGCTGCCGGACATCGACCTCGAGGTGATCGCGCCCGACTCGAACCGCAGCGGGGTGGGCCGGGCGATCACCATCGCGCGCTCGCTGAACGTCACCGAGGTGGAGCTGCGCGACGGCAGCATCGGCTATGCAACCGACGGCACGCCGGTCGACTGCGTGCGCTTCGCGGTCCACGGCCTGATCGACGAGCCGCCCGAGCTGATCGTCTCCGGCATCAACCACGGGGCCAACCTGGGCGACGACATCACCTACTCCGGCACGGTGGCGGCGGCGCTGGAGGCGATCGTCCTCGGCCTGCCGGGGATCGCCGTCTCCCAGCAGTCGATCTCGCGCGAGCTCGACTTCCGCGCCGGCTCCGGCTTCGAGTTCGAGGTGGCGGCCGCCTTCACTGCCCGGCTGGTCGCCGAGCTGGAGGACGTGCCGCTGCCGGCCGGAACCCTCCTGAACGTCAACGTCCCGGGCGCCGAGCCGGAGGGCGTGGAGGTGGCGCGCCTTGGCAAGCGGATCTACCGGGATGAGCTGTCCCTCGTCGACGTGGATCCGACCGACTCCACCAAGGGCCGCCGCCAGTACCGCATCTACGGGGACGCCACCTTCGAGCGCGACGAGACCGGCACCGACCTGGCCGCCGTCGCCGCTGGCCGGATCGCGGTCACGCCGATCCACTTCGACCTGACCGATCGCGACGGGCTCGATGCGCTCCAGCGCTACGACCTGTCCCGCCTGATCGCGCCCGCGGCCGACGAGGTGCTGGAGTGAGCGGGGGCTCCGCGGCCCCCGCGCCGGCCGAGCGCGCCGCCGAGCTGCGCCGGCAGCTCGAGTACCACGGCTATCGCTACTACGTCCTCGACGACCCGGAGATCTCCGACTACGACTACGACATGCTGCTGGACGAGCTGCGGGCGCTGGAGGCCGAGCACGAGGAGCTGCTGACCCCGGACTCGCCGACGCAGCGGATAGGCGGCGAGCCGGTCTCCGACCTGATCAAGGTCCGCCATCCAGAGCCGATGCTCTCGCTGGCCAACGCCCGTTCGGCCGAGGAGCTGAAGGCGTGGATCCAGCGGATGCGCAACCACCTGGCTCGGGAGGGGATCGAGGATCCGGACTTCGAGTTCGTGGCCGAGCCCAAGATCGACGGCCTGGCCATCTCGCTCATCTACCGCGACGGCGTGTTCGAGCGCGGGGCGACGCGCGGCAACGGCGAGATCGGCGAGGACGTGACCCACAACCTGCGGACGATCGGCTCCATCCCCCTGCGGTTGGCCACCGACGACCCGCCGCCGCTCGTCGAGGTGCGCGGCGAGGTCTACATGTCGCTGCCGGACTTCGCCGCGCTCAACGAGCGGCGAGCGGAGGCCGGGCTGTCGACGTTCATGAACCCGCGCAACTCGGCGGCCGGCACGATCCGCCAGCTCGACCCCAAGCTGGCCGCCGACCGGCCGCTCTCGCTGTGGTGCTATTCGATCGGCGTGACCGAGGGGTTGAGCTTCGACGCCCACTGGGAGGCGCTGGAGTGGCTGCGTGAGCACCGCTTCCCGGTCCATCCCGACGTCAAGAAGCTGCACACCGAGGACGAGGTGGTCGCCCAGTGCCAGGCCTGGGAGCAGCGACGGGGCTCGCTGGAGTTCGAGATCGACGGGGTCGTCGTCAAGGTCAACCAGTTCGACCTCCAGCGCCGGCTGGGGGTGGTCGGCCGGGATCCGCGGTGGGCGATCGCCTGGAAGTTCGCGCCGACCACCGCGGTGACCCGGCTGAACGACATCGGCTGGAATCCGGGGAAGTTCGGCGACCTGCACCCGTACGCGATGCTCGAGCCGGTCCATGTGGCGGGCGTCACCATCAAGCAGGCCACCCTGCACAACGAGGAGGATCTGGCCCGCAAGGACATCCGGGTGGGCGAGGACGTCATCGTCCTGCGGGCCGGCGATGTCATCCCCCAGGTCCTGTCTCCGGCGCCCCACGTGGTCGAGAGCAGCAGCCGTCCCGATCCGCCTCAGCCCCCGGAACGCTGCCCGGTCTGCGACACGCCGACGGTCAAGCCGGAGGGCTCGGTGTTCACGCGGTGTCCCAACCGCGACTGCCCCGGCCGCCGCTGGCAGCTGCTGACCCACTACGTCGGCGCGATGGACATCGACGGGCTGGGGGAGAAGCAGGTGGACCTGTTCATGCGGTTGGGATGGGTGCGCACGGCGGCTGACTTCTACGACCTGACCGCCGAGCAGATCGCCGAGCAGACCGGCTTCGGGACCGTCTCGGCCGAGAAGCTGGTCGCCGCCGTGGCGGCGTCCCGCGCGCAGCCGTTTGGCCGTGTCCTGTTCGCGCTGGGGATCGAGGAGGTGGGGGGTGTGACCGGGCGCAACCTGGCCCAGCACTTCCGCACCATCGACGCGCTCTTGGCGGCCGATCCGGACGCGATCGAGCAGACGCCCGGCGTGGGGCCGAAGATGGCCCAGACAATTTATGAGCAGTTGCACGACCCGGTCATGCTCAAGCTCATCGAGGATCTCCAAGCGAGGGGCCTGCAGCTGGAGCAGGAGGGGCCGCCGCCCGGGGAGGGGCCGCTGGCCGGCAAGACGCTCGTGCTCACCGGGACGCTGCCGGACCTGACCCGGGAGCAGGCCACCGAGCGGATCGTCGCCGCGGGCGGCCGGGTCACCGGCTCGGTCTCACGCAAGACCGACTATGTCGTGGCCGGCGCCAGCGCGGGCACCAAGCTGGCCCAGGCCGAGCGCCTGGGGGTGCCCGTCCTCGACGAGGCGGGGCTGCTGGCGCTCCTGGCCTGACCCGCCAGCGCTGCTCCGCTGGGTCCCCGGCACTCCCCCGCCGGCGCTGCTCCGCTGGGTCCCCGGCGCTCCCCCGCCGACCCCCCGGGCTCAGCCGTCGTACTTGGCCACGGCGACGAGCATCCGGTTTTGGATCGGGTGCGCGTAGTACGGGTAGATCCGGTTCATCATGACCGCGAAGGCCAGGGTGTGGCCGTCGCGAGCCTGGCAGTAGCCGACGACGTTGGACACGTTGCTCAGCGTTCCGGTCTTGCCGCGGCAGCGGCCCTGGGCGTATGTGCCGACCATCTCATGCTGGAGCGTGCCGGTCTCGCCGGCCACGGCGAGCGCGTGCGTGAACGCCGCATTCCCGGCCATGCCGCGGAGCAGGGTCACCACCTGTACAGGGCTGGTCCGGTCATACCGGGACAGCCCGGAGCCGTCGTTAAACCGGGGGTGGATGCCGAAGTCGCGGGCGATCTGGCTCCGCACCACGGCAGCGCCGTCAGGGGTCGTGCCACCGCCGCCGAACCGAGAGCCGACGTCCTTGAGCAGCGTCTCGGCGAAGAAGTTGTCTGAAGGCGCCAGGGTGAGCGCCAGCAGGGTCGCCATCGGCGGCGAGGCCACGCTGCCCAGCGCCACGGCGGTCGACGGGGTGCGGCCCGCCGTGACCCTCGTCCTGCCAAACAGCCGGATGCCCGCCGCTCGCAGGGTGCTGACGAGCTCCTGGCCGGCGTCGCGGGCCGGGTGGGTGTCGAGCACCGTGCCCTGGAGGTTGTACCAGCCACGGTCGAACGCCAGACCGCTCAGCTCGCCCTCCACCTCGGTCGACGGACGGTTGCCGGTGGCCGGGGTGCCACGGTTGGAGTCGAAGACGCTCTCGTCGGCCACCACGTTGCCCCGGAAGGCGGTCATGCCCGTTACCCGGACCAGGTTGGACACGAGCTGTTGGATCGTCGCTCCGGTCCCGTAGTTGTTGCTGTCGAAGCTCGCCGCGCCGAACGTGGGATCGCCCCCGCCGCGGAGGTACAGCGTGCCGGTGTAGGTGCCGCCCTCCATCTGGCCGCGGCCCAGAACCGACGTGGTCAGCGTGCCGCCGGCGCCGAAGCGCTGGAGAGCGGTGGTGGTGGTGTAGAGCTTCTCGACCGAGGCGGGCAGGCGGCCGGTATTCGCGTTGTGCGCGTACAACGTCTGCCCGGCGGTGAGATCGACGACGTAGGCGCCGCTGGAGCGGCCGGCCTGGCGCATGGCGCGGTTCAGTCCCGCCACCAGGCTCCGTTCGGACGGGCTGTTCGGCGCCCGGACCAGCCGGCGGGCCGGCGCACCAGATCGCGCCAGTGCGCCCGGCGCCAGGCCGGCGGCGAGCACCATGATGACCCCCACCGCGGCGGTGACCGATCGCATCGACTATGTCTAACCCACCGCCCGGCGCATAGATGCGGCCTGCTGCGAAAAGACTTCGCGCCGAGCCGTGGAATCAAGCAGCGAGGCTCATGCGTCCGGATCCGCTCTCAAGGCCACCTCACTAGAATTCAGTCGGGGATGGGCAAGGTCGTCAAGCTTGACGCGGGGACCGGTGACCGCGCCGACGCCGGGGGGCCGGGCAAGGGCGCACGGGCCGGCAGGGGCGCCCGGCGCCGCCGCTCGAAGACCGCGCTCGTGCTCGGCGGCGGCGGATTCACCGGCGGGGTCTACGAAATCGGCGCTCTGCGCGCCCTGGACCTTCTGTCGGTCAACCGGACCGTCAACGATTTCGACGTGTACGTCGGCACCAGTGCCGGGTCGTTCGTGGCCGCCGCCGTGGCCAACGGCATCACGCCCGAGGAGATGATGCGGGTCATCGTCCACGAGGCACCGAGTCCATTCCCGGACGTGCGGGCCGGTTCGCTGCTGAAGCCCAACTACCGCGAGTTCCTCAGCCGCGGGGTGAAATTCCCGCTGCGTGTGGCCCATCTGCTGCGCGTCCTGGCGCGCGACATCGGCCAGGTCTCGGCGGTCGACATCGTGCTCGGCCTGGCCGAGGCCTTGCCCACCGGCCTGTACTCCGGGGTCGGGGTCGAGCGATACGTGCGGCGGATCCTGTCGGACGCGGACCGGACCGACGATTTCCGGCGGCTCGGCGCCGAGCTGTACCTGGCCGCCACCAATCTGGACACGTGCGAGCGGGTCGTGTTCGGCGCCGAGGGCTGGGACGACGTCCCCATCTCCAAGGCGGTCAGCGCCTCGAGCGCGCTGCCGATGATCTACCAGCCGGTTCGGATCGGCGACCACGAGTACGTCGACGGGGGCCTCATCTCCACCACCAACCTCGACATCGCGGTGGAAGCGGGCGCCAAGCTGATCGTGGTCGTCAATCCGCTGGTGCCCTACATCAACGACTTCGAGAGGCAGATCCCCACCCCGACCGGCTCGCGGCCGCGCCGGGTGTCGGATATGGGCTTCCCGGCCATCGGCTACCAGGCGTTCAAGCTGATCGCGCACCACCGGCTGCACGAGCTCGCCCGCTGGTGGGAGGAGCGCTACCCCGGGGTCGACATCATCCTGATCGAGCCGGAGCCTACCGACGAGCTGATGTTCCAGACCAGCGTGATGAACTTCACGTCCCGGGTCGACATCGCCCGGCACGGTTTCCAGTCGGTGACGTTGAAGCTGGCCAACGACTATGCGCGCTACAAGCGCGTCTGCGCGCGGCACGGGATCGAGATCTCAGCCAGCCGGGTGCGCACGGTGGTCAGGCATTTCGAGGCCGAGCGCGAGCCGACGCGGGCCTGGCGCAAGATTCTGGAGCAGACCACCTCGACACTGCTGCGCCAGTCAGCGCAGCAGTAGGACGGTTCGAGGCGGGAGCACTCGCGGCGGACGCGAGCGCAGGGGGCGGGCGCGGCTAGGCGCGGGCTACCTGGGTCTGAGGCTTGGGCGAGAGGTTGGTCTCGCGGAGGCTTGAGAGGAACAGTGTCTTGTCGATGCGACCGTGGAAAATAGGGACGCCCATCTCGCAGCACTTGACGATTACGTCTCGCCGGTCCAGCCCAGCCTCTCGTGCAAGCTCGGTGGGCGTCAGGTGATTCGCCATCGGTCCAGTTCCTCCTTGTCCGTTCACTACATACCAACAAGTATGGCGGCTCGGGCGGACGCTCTCAACGCCTTCCGTCGGATCGTCGTCGCTCGTAGCGAAAAGTGCTGCAAACCAACTCGGGTCGCGCGAGCGTCCAATAAACGTTAGTGTTCAAAAAACGCCTGGGCGGGGTATATGAGCGCGGGATACACGGTATG
>JBPYFQ010000012.1:0-10358 GCA_051985625.1 Solirubrobacteraceae bacterium | reverse complement strand
CCCCGCAGGAAGATGACGTTGCGGCATCCGTCGGCCATGGCGGCATCGCGGCCGCGGCGCAGCATCGCCTCGGTGGCGTCGACGGCCACGACCGCCCGCACGTCCGCCGCCAACTGCCGGGCCGCATGCCCGGTCCCGGCCGCCACGTCGAGCGCCAGGTCATCCGGCCCGCGGGGCAGGCGGTCGAACACCCACGCCGCATCGGCGGTGAACACCCGGTTGAACCGGCGATCCTCGAACGCCGCCGCCTGGTCGGTGAACGCACGCTCGATCCGTTGACGATGCGCGTCGCCGGCCATGCCCCCACGCTACCGACCATTAAGATGGTCCGCGGGTGGGCCGATCTCAGGAGAGGCAGCGATGACCGACACGTCCGCGCCGGCCGCCGCCGGCGCGTCCCAGACGCGCTACGGCGTGCAGGAGCATTACATCGCGGGCGCGTTCTCACCGAGCGTCTCCGGGGCCACGTTCGAGTCACTCAACCCGGCGACCAACGCGGTCCTGGCGCTGGCCTCGGCGGGGGACGAGCGCGACGTCGACGCGGCGGTGGCGGCGGCCCGGCGGGCGTTCGACGACGGCCCGTGGCCGCGGTTGAAGGCATCCGAGCGCGCCGGCGTGCTGCGCGCAGTCGCCGATCAGATTCGCGCGCACACGCAGGAGTTCATCGCCCGGGAGGTGGCCGACATCGGGATGCCGGTGGCGCAGATGAAGGGCCTGGCCGCCCGCGCGGCGCAGAACTTCGACTACTACGCCGGGGTCATCGGCGAGCTGCACGGGCGCTCGTTTCAGGTCGGCGACGAGTTCCTCAACTACACGATCCGCAAGCCAGTCGGCGTGGCCGGGCTGATCATGCCGTGGAACGCGCCGCTCATGCTGTCGACGTGGCGGATCGCGCCGGCGCTGGCGGCAGGCAACACGGTCGTGCTCAAGCCGGCGGAGTGGTCGCCGCTGACCGCCACCCTGCTGGCGGGCGTGCTGGAGGAGGCCGAGCTCCCGGCCGGGGTGTTCAACGTGGTGCAGGGGAGCGGCGAGGAGGCGGGCGCGGCGCTCTCGCGCCACCCGGACGTCGATCTGATCTGCTTCACCGGCGAGACGACGACCGGACGGGCAATCATCGCCGCCGGCGCGCCGACGCTCAAGCGCTCGTCGATCGAGCTGGGCGGCAAGTCGCCGGTGGTGGTGTTCGACGACGCCGACCCGGAGCTGTGCGTCGACGCGGCGCTGGCCCAGATCTTCACCATGAACGGCCAGCGGTGCACCGCCGGGTCGCGGCTGCTCGTGCAGTCCGGCCTCTATGAGCAGATCGTCGCCGCGGTGGCCGAGCGGGCGCGGCGCATCCGGGTCGGCGACCCGTCCGACGAGCGGACCGAGCTCGGCCCGCTCATCCGGCCCGAGCATCACGAGCGGGTGCTGGGCTACATCGCGTCCGCGCGCGAGCAGGGCGCCCGGGTGCTGGCCGGCGGCGAGCGCCCGCCGGGGCTCCCGGACGGCAACTTCCTCCAGGCCACGGTCATCGCCGACGTCGACGAGGGGATGCGCGTCTTTGGAGAGGAGATCTTCGGCCCGGTGCTCGTCGCCATGCCGTTCTCCGACGAGGCCGAGGCGATCCGCCTGGCCAACGCCACCCCGTACGGCCTGGCCGCCTACGTGTGGACCAACGACATCCGCCGCGCCCACCGCGTCGCCCACGCCATCGACACCGGCATGTGCTGGATCAACTCCCAGAACGTACGCGACCTGCGCACCCCGTTCGGCGGGGTCAAGGCGTCGGGCATCGGCCGCGAGGGCGGCGACTACGCGTTTGACTTCTACTGCGAGACCGAGATCGTCCACGTCGCGCTCGGCTCCCACCACATTCCACGCCTCGGACTGCCCGAGGACGACGACGCATGACCAGCGCGACTGAGCTGGTGGCGACCCCGCCGGACCGGCCGGCGTTCGACATCGTGCGGGCGGCGTTCGTCGAGCTGCGCGTCCGGGACCTGGACCTGGCCGAGCACTTCTACGCCGAGCTGCTCGGCATGGTCGTGTCGGCCCGCAACGGGGACGCCGTCTACCTGCGCGGGTGGGAGGAGCGCCAGCACCACTCCCTCATCCTCCGCCGCAGCGATCGGCCGGCCGCCACCCGCCTCGGCTTCCGGGTGCGCTCCGAGGAGGATCTGGACCGCCTCGCCGCCCATGCCGGCGCCGGCGGCCTGGCCCACCGCTGGGTGGACGCCGGCACCGACCCCGGGCTGGGGCGGTCGCTGCGCCTGTGGGACCCGTTCGGCTACCCGCTGGAGTTCTTCTTTGCCATCGACCAATTCGAGACCCGCCACCAACGCTTCGACCTGCACCGCGGCGCCCCGCTGCTGCGCTTCGACCACCTCAACCTGCACTGCCCCGACGTGGAGTCGGCGTTCCGGTTCTGGCTGTCGCTGGGATTTCGCTGCAGCGAGTACATCTCCACCGACGATCCCGACGACGAGCGGATCACCGGGGCGTGGCTCCTGCGCAAACCGACCGTCCACGATGTCGCGCTCACGGCGGGCACCGGGCCCCGGCTGCATCACTTCGCGTACTGGGTGGCCGAGCCGGCCGGCGTGCTGCGCGCCTGCGACCAACTGGCCGCCGCGCGCCACTCGGAGGTGATCGAACGCGGCCCCGGGCGTCATGGGGTGTCCAACGCGTTCTTCGTCTACCTGCGCGACCCCGACGGCCACCGGATCGAGCTGTACTCCTGCGACTACTACACCGGCGACCCGGACCACCAGCCCATCCGGTGGTCGGTCTCGGACCCCCGGTGCCGCTCGTTCTGGGGCACCCAGGCCCCGGACAGCTGGTACGACGAGTCGACCGTGCTGCTCGACCCCGACGGCGCCCCGGTCCCCACCCGCCCGGCCGGCGTCGATGAGCGCCAGCAGCGCAGCGAGGTGCTGGCCTAGTGCCGGCCGTACCCGAGGACGCGGCGGCGACCAAGGTCATCGCCGTCCACCTCAACTATCACAGCCGCGCCGCCCAGCGAGGGCGGACGCCGAGCGAGCCCTCCTACTTCCTCAAGCCGGTCTCCTCGCTGTCGCCGGGCGGCGAGGTGACGCGCCCGCGCGGCGCCGAGCTGCTCGCCTACGAGGGCGAGATCGCCGTCATCATCGGCCGCCCGGCGCGGCACGTCTCGCCCGCCGACGCACCGGCCCACATCGGCTGGTTCGCCGCTGCCAACGACTTCGGCGTCCACGACTTCCGGTGGGCCGACCGCGGCTCCAACGTCCTGGCCAAGGGCCAGGACGGCTTCACCCCGGTCGGCCCGGCCGTCCCCGCCGACGGGCTCGACCCAGCCGCCCTGCGCCTCCGCACGTTCGTCAACGGCGAGCTGCGCCAGGACGCCACCACGGCCGACCTGATCTTCCCGTTCGCTCAGCTGGTGGCCGACCTGTCGCGGTTCATGACGCTCGAGCGCGGCGACGTCATCCTCACCGGCACGCCGGCCGGGACGGGAATCGTCGGACCGGGCGACGTGGTGGCCGTTGAGCTGGAGGGAGCCGGAACCGTGACCAGCACGATCGTGGAGGGCAGCGCCCCGCTGCCGGCCTACGGCGCGATGCCGCGAGCGACCGCCGAGGCGCGCGCGTTCGCCCGCGGCGGACCGGCCGAGCCGGCCGCCAAACCGGCCGCCAAACCGGCCGCCGAGCCACCCCCCACCCGACCGCGCCTGTCCGCCGGCGCCGAGGCCGCGCTGCGCCGCGTGTCGACCGCCACGCTCACCACGCAGCTGGGCCGCCGGGGAATCGAGACGACCTTCCTGACCGGCCTGCGACCGTCCCGCCCCGACCTACGGATGGTCGGTCACGCCCGCACGCTCCGCTACGTGGCGATCCGCTCCGACGTGCGGGAGGCGATGCGGGGCCCCCAGGACGCCCAGAAGCGGGTGGTGGAGAGCATCGCCCCCGGGGACGTCCTGATCATGGAGGCCCGCGGGGAGACCGGCGCCGGGACGATCGGCGACATCCTCGCCGCCCGCGTCCGTCACCTGGGCGGCGCCGGGATCGTGACCGACGGCGGGGTGCGCGATACCCCGGGCGTGGCCGCGCTCGACATCCCCACGTACTTCCAGGTCCCCAACGCCACGTCGCTGTGGTCGCGGCACATCCCGCTCGACGTCGACGTACCGATCACCTGCGCGGGCGTGCTGGTGATGCCCGGCGACGTGCTCGTCGGCGATGCTGAGGGCGTCGTCGTGCTCCCGGCGGCGCTGGCCGAGGAGATCGCGCGCGACGCCGTCGAACAGGAGCGGCGCGAGGAATGGGCGCTGGAGCGCGTCACCGCGGGCGAGTCGATCCGCGGCGTGTACCCGTTGTCCGAGGAGCGGACGGCCGACTACGAACGTTGGAATGAGAAACGAGGAGACGCCCCATGAGCAGCCCGTTCGCCGCCGACCCGGACGCGGTCCGCGGCGCCATCACGCCCCTGATCACGCCGTTCTCCGAGGACGGCTCCCCGGACCTGGACGCGCTGCCCCGGCTGGTCGACTGGCAGCTGGCGCAGGGAAGCCACGGGATCTCGGTCGGCGGCTCCACGGGCGAGCCCACCTCGCAGACGGTCGCCGAGCGCGTGGCGGTGATGCGCGCCGCCGCGGCGGCGATCGACGGCCGGGTCCCGTTCCTGCCGGGCACCGGCACGGCGCTCATGGCCGAGACGCTGGAGCTGACCGCGGAGGCGCAGCGGCTGGGGGCCGCGGCCGCGCTCGTCGTCACCCCGTACTACAGCCGCGCCCAGCAGGACGGCCTGTACGACTGGTACGCGCGCGTGGCCGCCGAGTTCCCCGACCTGCCGCTCATCCTGTACAACGTCCCGGTCCGCGCCGCCGTCGACATCGCGCCGGACACGGTCGGCCGGCTGCGCCGGGCCCATCCCAACATCGTCGGGATCAAGGAGACGACCCGGGACTTCGAGCACGTCTCCTACGTGCTCAATACGGCCGGCACCGACTTCATCGCCCTGTCCGGTATCGAGCTGCTCTGTTACCCGATGCTCTGCCTGGGCGGCCGCGGGCACCTCAGCTGCGTCGGCAACTTCGCCCCGGTCCCGGTGGCCCAGCTCTACGACGCGTTCTTGGCCGGCGACCATGCGCGGGCCCGCGCGCTGCACTACGACCTGCATGCGCTCGTCGACGCCGCCTTTGCCGAGACCAACCCGGTGCCGGCCAAGTGGATCATGCGACAGCTCGGCCTGCTCACCTCCGACCACGCCCGCGCCCCACTCGCTCCGCTGAGCGCCGCCGGGGAGCGGCGGGTCAGCGGCCTGCTGTCCTCCAGCCCGCACGTCGAGCTGGCAGCCCCGCAGCCGACCGGGGCGCGCTGACGATGGCGGCGCGCACCGGCAGCGAGTACGCCGAGCGGCTGGCAGCATCGGACCGAGTCGTTCAGATCCACGGCGAGACGGTCCGCACCGGCATCCCGGAGCACCCGGCGTTTCGCAACCTGGTCGATACGTACGCGCAGCTGTACGACCTCCAGCACGACCCCCAACTGCGTGATGTCATGACGTACGCGTCGCCGACCACCGGAGACCCGGTCGGCATGTCGTTTCTGGTCCCGCGCACCGCTGACGAGCTGGTCGCCCGCCGGCGGATGATGGCCACATGGGCGCGGTACTCCCACGGGATGCTGGGGCGAACCGGCGATTACCTGAACTCCTGCCTGATGGCGCTGAGCGAGGCCGGGAGTTGGTTCGGGCAGGCGGACCCGGCGTTCGGCGAGAACGTTCGCCGCTACTACGAGGCGGTGCGCGAGCAGGACCTCTTGCTCACCCACACGCTGATCCCGCCCCAGGCCAACCGCAGCCTGAGCGGGGCGGACCAGATGGGCGGGAAGGTTTCGGCCCAGATCGTCTCGCAGGACGACAACGGGATCGTGGTCCGGGGCGCCCGCCTGCTGGCGACGATCGGCCCCACCGCCGACGAGTTGCTGGTGTTCCCGTCCACGGTCCTGCGCGGGCGGCCGGAGGACGCGCCGTACTCGTTCGCGTTCGCCATCAACTGCGATGCCCCCGGACTGCGATTCATCTGCCGCGAATCGGCCGACTACGGGCGCGGGCACTTCGACCACCCGTTGGGCTCGCGGTTCGAGGAGATGGACGCGGTCGTCGTCTTCGACGACGTCAAGGTCCCGTACGAGCGGTGTTTCATGCTCGGGCATCCGGACCTGTGCAACGGCTTCTACGCGGATACCGGCGCGGTCGTGCACATGACCCACCAGGTGACGGCGCGCACCACCGCCAAGACCGAGTTCCTGCTCGGCCTGATCACGCTGCTAACCGAGGCGATCGGCATCGAACAGTTCCAGCACGTCCAGCAGGACATCGCCGAGGTCATCGTCGCGCTGGAGGGCATCCGCGCGTTCGTCCGGGCCGCCGAGGCCGATGCCGAGCCCAACCAGTGGGGGGTGATGACGCCACGCTGGGAGCCGCTCAACGCTGCGCGCAATTGGTACCCCAAGCTCTACCAACGCTTCCCGGAGATCCTGCGCAAGCTGGGTGCCAGCGGGCTGATGGCGCTGCCCACCGAGGCCGACGTGGACGGTCCCGCGCGCGAGGACATCGAGCGCTACCTCCAGTCGGCGACGCTGACCGGGCCCGAGCGGGTCGGGCTGTTCCGCCTCGTATGGGACACCTGCATCTCGGCCTTCGCGGGACGCCAGGCGCTCTACGAGTACTACTTCTTCGGCGATCCGGTGCGCATGGCCGGAGCGCTGGTGGCGTCATATGACCGCGCGCCCTATCGCGACCGCGTCCGCGCGTTCCTGACCCAAGACCTGTAACCGGTCGGACGGGGCCGCTCGCCAGGACGGCGGCGATCGGCCATGCTGCGTTCATGGATGAACACGCCACTGCCGTCGAGCCCCGGGCCTCGCAAACGGCGAGTAAGCCCGCGACGGACGCGCCGCCTACCCGGCGCCGCCGACGCGTGCATCTCCGTCACGAGGCAGCGGTGGTGGCCTCCGAGATCCGGCGGATGCAACGGACCGTCGGGTCCGACGCCGGGCGCTCGGACGCCACCGCAACCGGCTAGCGGGGCTACTCCCTCACGGCAGCGCAATCCGGGTCAGCCGCGTCCGATGACGATTCGGGCGCGGCGGGCTCGGAGTCCTGGGCGCGGGCTCGCATGTCGCGCACCTCCGACGGCGGATCGCCACACAGCATCCAGGTGCGATCGTCTCGCCGGATCACCTGACCCCGGGCGGCCAGGGTGGCCAGACGGGAGGAGACCGACGGTCGCTGACTGCCGATGAGCTCGGCGAGATCGCCATGGCTGAGCTTGAGCGGGATCACCGTTCCCTCCGTCGTCACCCTCCCGAACCGGTCGGCGAGGTGCCACAGCAATACGAGCAGACGGAGCTCCACGTGCTGCAGAGAATGAATGGCGACGTTGAGCGCCAGCGCCTGTGAGCGCTCGATCGCGCGGGCGACCATCGTGTGCATGAGCGCCGGCCAGCGCGCGGCCACCATCGTGATCCGCCGATCGAGCAGCGCCAGCCGAACGGGCGAGATGACCCGCCAGCGCACGTCGAACGGCATCGGCGCGTAGCGGCCGAAGTGATCCCAGGGCCGCAGCAGCGCCCCGGTTCCCACCAGCTCGCCGCACCGCCGCTCGGCAACTTGGACGCTGCGGATGAGCAACCCCTCGATGACGAGCAGCCCGAGCAGGTCAGGCGAGCCCAGGTGGCTGGGATCGTGGACGCCGCGGCCGAGATCGATCACCTCGCACACCGCGTAGCGGCTGGCGTGCTGGAAGTCCTCCTCAGACAGGTCTGCACCCAAGTCGGGATCCTCCTCCAGGAGGCGAACTCGGCGAGTCATGCTGCGTCCACTGGGGGTCATTTCCTTCCGACTCTACCCGGGGTCCTGTCTTCACCCGGGCGTGTCTGCCAAGGGCACCGAGGTCAGTATCACCGATGACAGCACCCGACTCCGGTTGGTGCTGCCCACCGGTCTTAAGGGCAAAATCCACACAAACCCCTCATCCGCTGGCGCAGTTCGGTCCGCCGCGTTACGGTTTGGTAATCCGCTGGGCACCGCGCACACCAGCGGGTAATCACGGTTCATGGCAGACAGGCGGCTCACTGGAGGACCCAGATGATCATCGTGATGATCGCTGTCTCCGCCGTGGTGCTCGCGTGCTGCGTCTACCTCGCCATCGTACGGCTCCGCCGCCAACGCACCCCATCCGACCTCCGCGGTAACTGGTGGGCTGACTTCGAACGGCAATTCCGCGCCTACGACGCCGAGGGCCGGCGCCAGCGCCGGGCCCGTCGCGGCGACAAACCGGCCGACCGACCGCCCACGAACTAGACGTCCGCGGGCGGCGCACAGCACCCGGGAGAGGCTCGGCGGTTCCGCCGCAGCCCCTCCCGCGGTGGGCTCGGCGGCGGCCGCCCAGGGGCGGCAGGCCACTAGCAGGTGGACGAGTAGGCCGATACGCCGGAACCCGTGCTTGCGTCGTCGACCACGCCTACGTCCGAGGTGCGCAGGACGGCGCCGAGGTGAACCACGTACCAGACGCCCCGCCAGGAAATCATTGAAGCGATGCCGAAGGAGTGGGTCTGGCCGCCCTCGTCGTAGAGGACCCGCGCGTCGGGCATCTCGTAGTAGCCGATGCTGTTTTCACAGACACCCGGCGCGATCCAGTGGCCGTAGCTCGACTGCACCTGGACGCCGAGCAGGCGGGCACCGGGTGCACCTCGACCGAGCAGCCCGTGGGCCGCGGCGATATCCAGTGAGTAGTCGCGGACCAGGCGGTTGGTCCAATCGGAGCCCGCCGCGGCGATGGCCTTCAGCTGCAGATAGGCCCCCTTGGGAAAGAAGGCGCCCAGCGCCGGCCCGACCGAGCCCCTGACGATGCCCGCCCAAAGAAGCGCCATCTGCGCCGTGAATTGGGGGCTGCGCCCGGACGGGTAGGCGTTCGTCTGCGGCAAGGATCCGGGCGGCGGCGCCGAGCGGTGGACGTGGATGATCGGAGGTGCCGCCTGAGCCCGCGGCGCGACCGCCCGCGCAGCGTTCGGCGCGGAGCTGGTACGCCCGCGGGTTGACCCGCCGATCAGCACAATGGCCACCGCGACGAGCGCGAGGAGCCCCAGTCCAGCGATTCGACGTCGTGCCCGCGTCCTGTTCCGTCGCATCTGGCGACGCCGAGCCCGCAAATCCTCGGCGTCGCGCGTTCCGTCTCGATAGGAGCCGCGCGACTCTCGTACGGGTTCTCTCTCCGCGCTCATGACCGCGCTAGCACTGTAGCCCCGCGGGCGGCACCCGAATCCCGCGGGGCTAGGGCTCGGCGACGAGCTGGGCCGTCCCCGGAACGTTGCCGAGGACTCTAAGTCGCGCTCGCGCGCGAGCGTTGCCCTTCAGATATCCGTCGAGGAAGGCCTTCGTCACCCGCTCGACGATCGTCAGCTGTGGCCGCTGGTCGGAGTACGGGGGCAGATGTTCGGCCCCGAGCAGACTGAGCAGGTACTTCGGTCGGCGGGCTGCTTCGAAGAACGCGCTTGTCAGGCCCGGGGGGTTGATCGTGTCGGCTGTCCCCTGCGTCGCCAGCAGAGGCGGGCTCCCGGGAGGGAACGTGAACCCGCCCACGCCGGGTATCTCGGCGCCCGAGAGGATGACCGCGGCGCTGATCCTCGGGTCGCGGAAGTAGCGGTTGTAGGCGACGGCGAGCGCCGTGTCTCCCCCGTCGGACTGTCCCGTCGCCGCGATCCGCGCCGAATCGATGAGGCCCGCGAGGGGACCGGAGCCAGCGGCGCTCGCGGCGAGCAGGCGCGAGATGACAAAGCGCATGTCCTCGGGCTGGTTCGTGAGGTCGGACTCGTCCGGTCCTCCCGGAGCGTCCGCGTTCTCCAGCGGGAAGACGGGCGCGGCGACCACGTAACCCGCGCGGGCCCAGGCCTGCAGCAGGCCTGCGTACAGTTCGGGGGTGACGGCGAAGCCGTGACCGAAGACGATCAGCGGGAAGGGACCGTCCGCGCGGGCCGCCGGGGCGTCCCGCGCGTCGGTCCGGGAGGGCGGGCCGAGCGCGGGGTAGCGAACGTAGGTGAGAAGGGTTCGCGGTTCCGCGGTTCCGTCCGGGAGCTGGACCCTGCGGCTCGGATCAACCAGTCGCAGCAACCGAAGTCCGACCGCGAAAGAGCGCGGCGGCTGCGCCGGCGCCGAGCGTTGGCGGGGTGGAGTGGGTCGCGGGCCGACGGTGCGCGAATGATGGATCGGTCCGCCACCGCCTAGCGCCACGATCAGCCCGACGCCGGCAGCTATGACGACGAGCAGCCCGGCCGCCATGATCCGGTGGCGCCCGACGGCCCGCAGCCGATGTGCCCGCGCGGGTTCGCGAGCCCGCA
>JBPYFQ010000011.1:0-24035 GCA_051985625.1 Solirubrobacteraceae bacterium | reverse complement strand
CTGGCCTACGAGGGGCTGGCCCAGATGGAGGAGATGCTGGGGTGAGCGGGCGCCTGGTCGTGTGCCCGACGCCGATCGGCAACCTGGAGGACGTCACCCTGCGCGTCCTCGCCGCCTTGCGTGAGGCCGACATCGTCGCCTGCGAGGACACCCGCCGGACGCGCGTGCTGCTCGACCGCTACGGGGTGGCCGGGCGCCTGGTCAGCTACCACGAGCACAACGAGCGCCAGCGGGCCGAGGAGCTGGTGGCGCGCATGCGGGAGGGCGCGGTGGTGGCGCTCGTGTCCGACGCCGGGATGCCGCTCGTGTCCGATCCCGGCCTCATCCTGGTTCGGGCCTGCGTCGCCGCCGGGCTGGGGGTGGAGGTGCTGCCCGGGCCCTCGGCGGCGCTCAGCGCGCTGGTGGCCAGCGCGCTGCCGGCGGAGCGCTGGCAGTTCGTCGGCTTTCTGCCCCGCAAGAAGGGCGAGCTGCAGAAGGTCCTGGCCACGCCCCAGACGGTCGTGGCCTTCGAGTCGCCCAGACGGCTGGGCGCCTCCCTGCAGGCCCTGGCCGAGCTTGACCCGGACCGCCCCGCCGCGGTCTGCCGCGAGCTGACCAAGGTCCACGAGGAGGTCATCCGGGGGACCGCCGCCGAGCTGGCCGAGCGCTACCGTGGCGATCCGCCCAAGGGGGAGATCGTGCTGGTCATCGGTCCGGCGCCGGAGGCCGCCCCGGATCTCGAGAAGCCCCTCAGCGCGCTCACCAAGCTCGTCGACGCGGGCGCCAAGCCGCGGCCCGCGGCCGGGGTCGTGGCCGAGCTGACCGGGGCCAGCGCCAATGCCCTGTACCGGGCGCTGACCGCTCAGCGCTCCACGAAGTAGGCGCCGGAGCCCTGGCCGCTGGAGAAGTAGCGGCTGGTGACCGTCTTCTTGCGGGTGAAGAACTCCACGGCGTCGGTGCCGTGGGCGTGCAGGTCGCCGAGGAACGAGTCCTTCCAGCCGGAGAAGGGGAAGAAGGCGACCGGGGCGGCGACGCCGATGTTGACGCCGATCATCCCGGCCTCCACCTCGTGGCGGTAGCGGCGGACCGACGCGGCGGATTCGGTAAAGATGCTCGTCCCGTTGCCGAACCGCGACGAGTTGACGATGTGGATGGCCTGGTCCAGCGTGGGGGCCTGGATGATGGTCAGGACGGGACCGAACACCTCCTCCTGGGCGATGTCCATCTCCGGGGTGACGGCGTCGAGGATGGTGGGGCCGAGATAGGCACCGCCGGCCGACAGCCCCTCGCCGGTCACCCCGCGGCCGTCGACCAGGAGCTTGGCGCCGTCGGCGATGCCGCGGTCGATCCAGCCGGCGATCCGGTCGCGGGCGGCGCAGGAGATGACCGGCCCCACGTCGGAGCGCTCGTCGATTCCGTCGCCGACCTGGAGCTTCTCCGCGGCCTCCACGAGCGGGCCGAGCAATTGCTCGTGGGCGTCGCCGACGGTGACGACGACCGAGCCGGCCATGCAGCGCTGCCCGGCGGCGCCGAACGCCGAGCCGAGGATCCCGTCCACGGTCTTGTCGATCACCGCGTCGGGCATGACCACCATGTGGTTCTTGGCCCCGCCGAGCGCCTGGACGCGCTTGCCGGCCTTCGCCGCGCGCTCGTAGACGATCCGGGCCACCGGCGCCGAGCCGACGAACGAGACGGCGTCGATCCCGGGGTGGTCCAGGATGCCCTCCACCACCGCGCGACTGCCGTTGACCAGGTTGACCACGCCGGCCGGCAGCCCCAGCGCATCGAGTTCCTCGAACGCGATCTGCTGGGTGAGCGGCACCTGCTCGGACGGCTTCAAAATGAACGTGTTGCCGCAGGCGATCGCGAACGGCAGGAACCAGAACGGGACCATGGCCGGGAAGTTGAACGGGACGATCGCCGCGCACACCCCCACCGGCTGGCGAATCGTCTCGGCGTCGATGTTGCGCGAGACGTCCTCCAGGATGCGGCCCTGCATGGTGGTGGGGACGGCGCAGGCCGCCTCCACCATCTCGATCATCCGACCCACCTCGGCGGTGGCGTCGCCGATCGTCTTGCCCATCTCGGTGGTCACCGACCGGGCCAGATCGTCCTGGCGGGCGACCAGGCGCTCGCGCAACTCGAACATCTTGCGGGCCCGGGCGATCGTCGACACCGCCCGCCACTCGGGCAGCGCGTCGCGCGCGGCGGCCACGGCGGCGTCGAGGTCGGCCTGGCCGGACAGCGGGACCCGGGCCAGTGCCTCGCCGGTCGCCGGGTTGGTCACGTCCAAGAGCTCGGTGGCGTTCTGCGCCGGAGTCCACCGTCCGGCGATGTAGTTGTCCAGAACACGAGTGCTGGTCGCTGTCATCACGCCTCCTGCGGGGTCAACCGCCATTCAAAGTCCTGATCATTGACGACCGCCCACTGCCGCAATGGACCAGCCATCACGTTGAGGTAGTACAGGTCGTAGCCCGGCGGCGCCGACACCGTGTGAAAGCCGCGCGGGACCAGCACGCAGTCACGGTCGCCGAAGCTCACCGTCTCATCCAGCGAGCGGTCGGCGGTGTACACCCGCTGCATCCCGAATCCCTCGGGGCGACGCAGCCGGTGGTAGTAGGTCTCCTCCAGCAGCGTCTCGGCCGGCGGGTCATCGACGTCGTGCTTGTGGGGCGGATACGAGGACCAGTTGCCGCCCGGGGTCAGCACCTCGCACACCAGCAGCGAGTCGGCCTCACGATCGGCCATCAGGATCGGCGTCACCGTCCGCTCCTGGTCGCCGTAGCCCCGCACCTCCACCGCATCGGAGGTCAACCGCCGCGCCGGAGCGCCGCCACCGACCCGGCCCGCCGGCGCCCAGCACAGTGCCACCTCGCCCTCCCCGCGCAGCCGCACGTGGGAGCCGGGCGGCAGGTAGGCCCCCTCTGGCGGCCCGGACCACGGATCGCTCCGACCACCCAGCCCCGTCCACTCACCATGCTCGGACGCCACGTCGACGGTCCCACCCACCACGACCACACACAACTCCCGCTCGCCGCACGAGCGCTCCGCCGTCACGCCGCCGGCCAGCGCCAGCACCTCGAAGCCGACGTACTCCCAGCCGGCCGACTCCGGCGAGATCGACAGGACGGTCCCGTCGGCACCCGGGGAGGAGGGATGGACGAGCAGGTCAGTCAACGGTCTGACGCACTCTAGGAGACGCGAGATACGACCGCTGCGCGGTCGCCGCCTGCTCGTAGCCCTCGCGCGCCGCCTGCACCGCCGGCTGCTCGGAGACCTCGGCCACCGGCACGTCCCACCAGCCGTCGTAGGACGGCACGCCGGCGTAGCGATCGGCGGTGATGTGGATCACCACCGGACCATCCGCGTCCGCGCCCGCACCCGCCGCCAGCGCCTCGCGCAGGTCGTCGATCGTCGCGGCCCGCACCACCCGGGCTCCGAGCGATTCAGCGTTGGCGGCCAGGTCAAGCGGGAGCGGCTCGGCGTCGACGCCGTCGACCGACGGGGCGCCGTCGAACGGGTACCGGTACCGGGTGCCGAACCCGGCCGACCCCAGCGACCGCGAGAGCGCGCCGATCGACGCGTACCCCTGGTTGTCGACCAGCACGATCGTCAGCGGGATCCGCTCCGCCACCGCGGTCACCAGTTCTCCGGGCAGCATCAGGTAGGACCCGTCGCCCACCAGCACCAGCACTTGCCGGTCCGGGGCGGCCAGCTTGACCCCTATCCCGCCGGGGATCTCGTACCCCATGCACGAGTAGCCGTACTCGACGTGGTAGCCCTTGCCGTCGGGATCCCGGGCCCGCCACAGCTTGTGCAGATCGCCGGGCGCCGACCCGGCCGCGCACACCACCACCCCCGTCTCGCCCGCAGCGTCGTTCATGGCCCCGATGACCTGCGCCTGCGAGGGGAGCCCGCCCTGGCCCGCCTCGGACACCAGCCGCGCCACCTCGCCCGCCCAGGCCGCGCACGCCTGGGCCGCCGAGCTCTCCCACCCGGTGTCCGTCCGCCAGCCGGCCAGCCCGTCGCCCAGCATCTCCAGGACGACGCGGACGTCGCCGAGCAGAGGTAGCCCGGCGTGCTTGGCCGCGTCGAAGGCGGCCACGTTGACGTTGATAAAGCGGACGGTCGGGTCGGCGAACGCAGTCTTGGAGGCCGTGGTGAAGTCCGACCAGCGCGTGCCCACGCCGATCACCAGGTCGGCCACCCGCGCGGCCGCGTTGGCCGCCGCGGTCCCGGTGGCGCCGACCGCACCCAGCGACAGCGGGTGGTCGGAGACCAGCGCGCCCCGCCCAGCCTGGGTCTCGCACACCGGGATCCCGGTCTGGTCCACCAGCGCCCGCAACGCCTGGGTGGCCTCGCTATAGATGACCCCGCCACCGGCCACGATCAACGGCCGCCGCGCGCCGCGGATCAACTCCACCGCCCGGGCCAGCGCCTCGGCCGCCGGCGGCCGGCGATCCACTGTCCACACCCGCGGCTCCAGGAACTCCGCCGGCACGTCGAACGCCTCCGCCTGGACGTCCTCCGGCAGCGCCAGCGTCACCGCGCCGCACTCGGCCGGGTCGGTCAGCACCCGCATCGCCGACAGCGCGGCGTCATACACCTGCTCGGGACGCTGGATCCGGTCAAAGAACCGGGAGACGGGACGAAAGACGTCGTTGACCGACACCGTCGCGTCGCTCGGAACCTCCAACTGCTGGAGCACCGGATGCGGCCGCCGAGTGGCGAACGTGTCGCCCGGCAGCAGCAGCACCGGCAGCCGATTGACGGTGGCCAGCGCCGCCCCGGTGACCATGTTCGTCGCCCCCGGGCCGACCGAGGACGTGCACGCCCACGCCGCCAGCCGGTTGCGCTGGCGCGCGTACCCCACCGCCACGTGGACCATCGCCTGCTCGTTGCGGGCCGGCACGTAGCGCAATGCGTCCGGATACTGGGCCAGCGCCTGGCCGATCCCGGCCACGTTCCCGTGCCCGAAGATCCCCAGGCACCCGGCGAAGAACCGAGACCGCTCGCCGTCGCGCTCCACCTCCTGCGCGGCCAGGAAGCGCACCAGTGCCTGCGCCACCGTCAGCCGCTCGGTCATGCCGTCGCCCATGCGCCCTCCAGTTCGTGGCGCAGCCGCGCCAGCGTCGTGTCCAGGTTTGGCAGCTGCACCCCCAGCTTTTCCGAGGTGGCCGTGGCATCCAGGCGCGTGTCCTCCGGAATCCGGCCGGCGTCCACGGAGGCGGGCAGCGCCTCGGGCGGCGGCGGACCGACGGCCAGCAGTTCCGGATCGAGCTCGAACGCGTCGGCGGCGCGCCGCACCAGGCCGATCCGATCGGTGTGCTCGCCGCCGCAGCAGTGCAGGATCCCACCCGCATCGCGCTCCAACGCCCGCCAGACCAGTTCGGCGGCGGAGGAGGCAAGCGTCGGCGTCGCCCGCCGGTTGAGCCCCTCGCCGTCCCATACCGTGAAGACGCGCCCAGCCCGCAGGCTCTCCACCATCGAGGCCACCAGATAGCCGAAGCCGGCGTCCTGGACCCGAGGGACCGGCCGGCCGCCGCGATGCACGCCCTGCACGGCGGCGATCCGGGCCACCGTCCCGCGCCCGGCCCGCTCGGTCACCACCAGCTCCGAGGCGGCCTTGAGGAAGCCGTATGGGTTGACCGGGTTCGGCGGGTCGCTCTCCCGGGCCGGGCCGCGGGTGCCGTCGAACACCCAGTCGGTGGAGATCAGGACGACCCGGGCATCGATCGCGTTGGCGGCGTCGACGACGTTGCGCGTGGCGGCCACGTACGCCTGCCAGGCCCGGTGGGGTTTGCCGGCCAGCGCCGGCGGGTCGTTCCAGATGGCGGCGTGGACGATGGCGTCCGGCCGGGTGGCCCGGACCGCGCGGCCCAACAGGGCCGCCTCGGTGATGTCGATCGTGTCGTGATCCGGCGCCAGCACCTCGGCCCCGTGGCGCTCGGCGAAGACGTGGACGAGGTTGGAACCGACGAATCCGCCGGCGCCGGTGACAAAGATCCTCATCCGCCCGTCGCCTCCGCCATCTCCTCCAGCCGGACCGGGCGCCCCTCGCGCAGCGATTCCCAGGCGGCCAGGCCGATGACCAGCGGCGCCCGGGCATCCTGGAGCGCAACCGGCGGCGTCGTCCCGCGCCGCAGCGCGTCGAGGAACGCCTGCCACTCGCGCTCGTAGCTGGGCAGGTAGCGCTCCAGGAAGAAATGCGGCAGCGGCGGTCGCTGTGCGCCGGCGGCCGTCGTCACCACCCCGGTGTGGGCGGACGGGTTCTCCGATGCCGCCATGCCCAGCGAGCCGAACGCCTCGACCCGCTGATCGAATCCGTACGCTGCCCGCCGCGAGTTGTCGATGGCGGTCAGGCAGCCGTTGGCGTGGACCAGGGTGACCAGCGCCGTGTCGACGTCGCCCACCGAGGCGAAGTCCGGCGCCACCCGGATGGTGCCGCGGGCGAACACCTCCACCACCTCGCTGCCGGTGACGAACCGGGCCATGTCGAAGTCGTGGATCATCATGTCCAGGAACAGCCCGCCGGACGTGCGGACGTAGGCCAGCGGGGGCGGCTCGGGATCACGGCTGGAGATCCGGACCAGGTGCGGATCGCCGATCCGGCCCGTCGCGACCGCCTCGGCCACCGACGCGTGCGCCGGGTCGAACCGCCGGTTGAAGCCGACCTGGAACGGCACGCCGGCACGGCGCACCGCGTCCAGCCCGCGGTCGAGCTCGGTCAGATCGAGCGAGACCGGCTTCTCGCAGAAGATCGCCTTGCCCGCCTCGGCGGCGGCCACCATCAGCTCCACATGGGTGTCGGCGCTGGAGCAGACGGCGACGGCGTCGATGCCGGCGTCGAGCACCTCCTCGACGCTGGCCGCGGCGGGCACGTCGAGCAACGCCGCCACGTCGACGGCGAACGGCTGGTGGATGTCGTACACGGCGCCGACCGTGGCGCCCGGGATCCGGCGGGCGAGCAGCTCGGCGTGCAGGCGGCCGATGCGGCCGGCGCCGATCACGCCGACGCTGATTGGCGCCGTGAGGGTAGTGGTCACAGGGGCGTCACCGCCTCCCACGTCCCGCTCTGCACCGAGCGCAGCAGCGCGGCGTGGACCGCCGCCCACTCCAGGGCCTGCTCGAAGCCCGGCTCGTACGCCCGCCCCTCCGCGACCGCGGTGCAGAACTCGTGGTCCTCGATCGTGACCAGGTCCTCAAACCCGATCGGATTGCCGCTGCCCGGTACGAACGCGCCGTGATGGCGGAAGCGGTCGCCGCCCAGCACGGTCGTGTAGCCGGAACCGCGATCGGCCGGGTCGGCCGGGGTCCGGTACAGCCGCAGCTCGTTGATCCGCTCCAGGCTCCAGCCCACCGCGCCGCGAGTGCCGTAGGCGTCGAAGGCCATCTCCGACTCCGGCCCCACCACCGTCCGGCTGGCCTCGAACGTGCCCCGCGCCCCGGACGCGAACTCCACCAGCATGCCGGCGTAGTCCTCGTTGGTCACCGGTTGGCGGGGATCCTCCGGGCGGCCCCGCCCGTAGTGGCTGGCCGCGCCGCCCGGTATTGGCCGCTCACGGATGAACGTCTCGACGGTGCCGGTCACCCGCGTGATTTGGCCGATCAGCATGTGGGCCAGGTCGACCGCGTGGCTGAGCAGGTCGCTGGTCACCCCGTATCCGGCCTCGTCGAGCTGGAACCGCCACGAGTTGACGCCCAGCGGATCGGCACCGTACATCGAGAAGAAGCGGCCCCGGTAGTTGGTGATGTCGCCCAGCTCGCCGGCCGCGATCAGCTCCCGGGCGTACTGGACCAGCGGCGCCCACCGGTAGTTGTAGCCCACGCCGCTGATCACCTCGGCCCGCCGGGTGGCGGCGGCCGCGCGGGCGACCAGCTCCGGCGTCCCGCCGACCGGCTTCTCGCAGAACACGGCCTTTCCGGCCGCCGCGGCCGCTGCCACCAGCTCGCCGTGGAGCATGTTCGGCGCGGCGATGAACACCACGTCGACGTCGCGGTCCTCCACGACGGCGCGCCAGTCGGTGGATCCACGGGCGAACTGAAACGAGGCGACCGCCTGGTCGACCCGGCCGGGAAGCGCGTCCGAGCAGGCGACCAGCCGCGGGTCGTAGACGCGGTCCTCGAACAGGGTCGGGATCCGCCGCAGCGAGCGGCTGTGGGCCTGGCCCAGCCAGCCGAACCCGATCACGCCGATCCCCAGTCGGCGGCGCGCCGGTCCGGGTCTCGCCACCGACGGGGCCGGCGCCGTGCTCGTCATGCCGGCACCCCTTTGAGCAGCTCCCGGACCTCGTCCGCGTAGGGCATGGCCTGCGAGCAGAGCAGGCGCGAGGCGACGATCCCGCCAGCCGCGTTGGCGAACGTCACCGCCCGCTCGGCCGGCCAGCCCTCCAGCAGCCCATGGCACAGCGCGCCGCCGAACGCGTCGCCCGCGCCGAGGCCGCACACGACCTCGATCGGAGCCGGCGCCACCAGCCGCTCGCCGCCGGCATCCGCCAGGAGCACCCCATCGCCTCCGAGCTTGACGATCGCCAGCTCCACGCCGCGCTCCAGCAGGCGCGCCGCGGCCTCACGCGGATCGTCGGTCTCGACCGCGACCGCGCACTCCTGGCGGTTGCCGACGGCGATCGTGGCGTGGGCCACAGCGCCCCCAATCGTGGCCGAGGCCTCCTGACGAGACCGCCAGAAGCTCGGCCGGTAGTCCAGGTCCAGGATGGTGTGCCGCGCCCGCCCGCGCGCCGCCAGCATCCGCTGCACCGTGCTGCGGCTCGGATCGACCGACAGCGCACCCCCGGACACCCAGAAGATCGACGCGCCGGTCACCGCCGCGTCGGGCACCTCGCCCGGCCGCAGCTGGAGGTCCGGCGCGGGCGGCTCGCGGCGAAACAGCAGCTGGGGATCCTCGGGTGGATCGAGCACGGCGAACGCCAGCGGCGTCACCGTTCCCGGCTCGCTCCCGACGTGGCTGACGTCGACGCCGAACGCCCGCAGCTCGCCGATCGCCACCTGGCCGAACGGGTCCTCGCCGACCTTGGTGTACACGGCGGCCCGCCGGCCCAGGCGCGCCGCCGCGATCGCCACGTTGGTGGGGCTTCCGCCCACCGCCTTGGAGAACGTGACCGCCTCCTGCCAGCCGGCGCCGATCTGGCCGCAGTACAGATCGATGCTGATCCGGCCGACCGTCAGCAGGTCCAGATCCGCCATCGCGACACCTACGCCGACGTCTTCACTTCGGCCGCCAGCTCCTTGGCTACCTCGGTCATGGCCGGATCGGTGGCGACGTTCTGCAGCTCGTGGCTGAGCTGCTCCAGCTCGGCGCCGCCGGCCATCAGCGAGGTGAGCTGCTCGAGCGTCGTCTCGGACTTCAGGTAGGAGCCCATCATCCGTCCCCGCTTGAGCAGCACGAACCGGTCGCCCACCGGGTAGGCGTGGTGCGGGTTGTGGGTGATGAACACCACGCCGCGCCCCATGCCCCGCGCCTGGACGATGTACTTGAGCACGATGCCGGACTGCTTGACGCCGAGCGCCGAGGTCGGCTCGTCCAGGATCAGCACCTTGGCGCCGAAATAGACGGCGCGGGCGATGGCCATCGCCTGGCGCTCGCCCCCGGACAGCGTGCCCACCGTCTGGTTGGGATCGCGCACGTCGATCCCCATCTTGCCCATCTCCTGACGCATGATGGCCTGGGCCTCGCGGATCTTCATTCGCTGGAGCGGGCCCCAGCCGCGGACCGGCTCGTTGCCGAGGAAGAAGTTGCGCCACACCGACATCAGCGGGACGGTGGCCAGGTCCTGGAACACCGTGGCGATCCCGGCCGCGCGCGCCTCTCGCGGGTTGGTGAAGTGGGTGACCTCGCCCTCCATCACCAGTTCGCCCTGGTCCGGCTGATGGACGCCGGACAGGATCTTGATCAGCGTCGACTTGCCGGCGCCGTTGTCGCCGAGCACGCAGGTCACCTCGCCCTCGTTGACCTTCAGCGAGATGTCCTCCAGCGCGTTCACCGAGCCGAAGTACTTCGATACGTTGCGCGCCTCCATTAGGCACGGCTCACCATCGGCGGTGGCCGTGGCGGTGCTCGTGGCCGGGGCCGGATTCTGGTCGCTCATACGGTCACTCCCTCGCTCACCGCCGCGCCTTCAGCGCACGCCGGTAGATGATGGTGTTGACGGCCACCGCCATGAACAGGATCACGCCCAGGAACACGAAATCCCAGGAGCTGTCCCACCCGGCGTAGATGACGCCCTCGAACGCCATGCCGATGATGCAGGCGCCGAGCGCGGCGCCGATCGCCGACCCGTAGCCGCCGGTCAACAGGCACCCGCCGACCACCGCCGCGATGATGTAGAAGAACTCATAGCCGACACCCTGTTCCGACACCGCCGACGAGGACTGGGTGAAAGAGATGATCCCCACCAGCGCCGCCGCCAGCGCGGTGCTCAGAAACAGCAGGATCTTGGTGCGGCTGACCGGCACACCGACGTTGCGCGCCGCGTTGGCATCGCCGCCGGAGGCGAAGATCCAGTTGCCGAACGTCGTGCGGCTCAGCACCCAACTGCCCACGATGGTGACCACGATGAACCAGATGATCGCCGTGCTGTAACCGCTGGGCAGGCTGCCACTGGAGAAGAACGACGAGCCGAAGATCGTCTTGGCGCTGTGCAGCCCGGGCGGATTGGTGGCCGTGACGGACACCTGGGTACTGCCGTTGTTGAGCAACAGCACCCCGCCGATGCTCAGGCCGCGCAGCACGAAGAAGGTGGCCAGCGTGACGATGAAGCTCGGCAGCCCGGTTCTGACCACGACGAACCCGTTGATCAGGCCGATGATCGATGCGAACACCAGCGTGCCGATCACGGCCAGCCACGTGTCCCAGTGGTACTTGCCGACGAGCAGCGCCATGACGATCGCGGTCACGCCGCCCATCACCCCCGTCGACAGATCGAACTCGCCCCCGATCATCAGCAGTCCGACCGGGACGGCCAGGATGCCGAAGAACGCCGCCTGCTGCGTCCAGGCGGCCAGCCCCGTCTGGTTGAGCCACAGGTGGTTGGGGCTGGAGTCGGTGATGGCGAACAGAACCCACACGGCGACCGCCCCCATCAGCGCGCCCGCCTCCGGCCGGCGCAGGAACTGGGTGACGCCGCTGGTGCGGGCCAGCCGCTCGTCGGCCGGCTGAGGGGCGGTCGGCGTCGTGGTTGGTGTTGTGGCGCTCATGATCTTGTTAATTAGGTCCCGCCGCCGGACGGGCTCATCGGGTGCCCGCCCGGCGGCTGGCTCAGACCGGTTCCTTTCCCTCGATCAGTCGTCTCCGGCGCTGATGGCCGACGACACCTTCGAGATGTTGCTCTTGGTCACGATCAGCGGACCGCTGGCCACGGTCGTGCCACCGCCCACCGACTGGCCCTCGTGCTTCTTGTACAGGTACAGGAACGTGATCGGCAGGTAGCCCTGCAGGTACTGCTGCTGATCGACCGCGAACGCCATCGACCCGTTCGTGATGTCGGTCTGGACACCGGAGTTCAGGTCGAAGGTGGCGATCTTCGGTTTGCTGGCTGGATTGGATGTCACCAGCGCGGTGCCGATCGCGTTGTTGAGCGTCATCACCGCGTTGACGCCCGGGTGAGCCTGCAGGTACGACGTCACCTGGCCGATTGCCTGTGTCGGGTTGGACGCCGCGTTGGGGGTCGACAGTGTCACCTCGGTGCAGGCCGGGCCCTTGGAGGGGGCGCTGCCGGTGCTGCACTTCTGGCCGACGCCCAGCCCCTGCGCGATGCCGTTGCAGCGGTCGAGCAGGTTCTGCCCGGACTGGTGGATGACGCACAGCACGTTCGTGTTGCCGAGCGCCTTGAACTGCGCGCCGGCCGCCTGACCGGCCAACTGCTCGGGCTGGCCCACGCAGGTGATCGCCTTGCTGGCGGCGATATCGGTGTTGTCGCACCCGGCGTTGAGCAGGACGACCGGGATCCCGGCCGCCGCCGCCTTGGCCAGGGTGGGGTTCATCAGGCTCGGGTCGTGATCCGACACCGCCATCCCGTCCACATGCGCGTTGATGGCGTTCTGGATCTGCGCGTTCTCGGCGTTATCGTCCGGCTCGGCCTGACCCTGCTGCTGGGAGCCGTAGGTCTCCGTCAGGGTGCAGCCGAGATCGGCGGCCGCGTTCTTGGCGCCCTTGTATACGACGCTCCAGAAGCTGCCGTTGTCCCCGTGCGTGATGAGCGCGAACTTATAGCTGCAGGGCTTGCCGCTGGATGCGATGTTGACCGCCGACGAAGCGGTGGATTTCGAGCCGCTGTTGTTATTGGAGCTGCTTCCACACGCGGCCAGCAGCAGCACGACGGCCGCCACCCCTATGGGCACGGCCAGACTGCGACGCAGTCGTCTCATCGATTGCTCTCCTCCGTCCTCTGAGCCGTGTTGAGAAAGGCGATGCTCTGTGCTGCGTCGAGCATCGGTGCGTCCATCCCCGCCGGCTCGTCTGCGGTGATGGCCGTGTCCTGTTCGAGCACCAGCCAGCCGTCGTAGCCGTGCTCGTCCAACCCGTGAAGCGTGGCCGCCACGTTGGCCACCCCCTGGCCCAGCGGCGTGAACAGCCCGCGCTGCGTGGCCTGCAGCAGCGACAGGCGACCGTCGCGCAACTGGGCGGCCAGGCCGCCGTCGACGTCCTTGAGATGCACGTGGGTGACGCGATCGCCGTGATCACGCGCGAAGGCGGCGGGGTCCGTGCCGCCGATGACCAGATGCCCCGTGTCCAGGCACCAGCCGACGTCGGTTTCGGCCAGCGCCCGCCGTACCTGTTCGTCGGTCTCGATCAGCGTGCCGACGTGCGGGTGCAGCGCGAACGCGATGTCTCGCTCGGCGGCCAGGGACTCGATCTCGGCGGCATGGGTGCCCAGCCGGCGCCACTCCTCGTCATCGAGGTGGCGGGGAGGACTCCAGCCGAGGTCGAGCACCACGGCCACCACCAGCACCTGTCCGCCGGCAGCGTTCAGGAGGCTGAGGGTCTCGCCGGCCATGCGGCGGGCCTCGGCGCCATCGGGCTCGTGGAGCACAAGCGGGACGAACGCGCCCACGAACTCCAGCCCGTGGAGGTTCAGTTGAGCGGCCAGCACATCCGGGTCGCGGGGGAGAAACCCGGGCGCGCCCAGTTCGGTGCCGCGCAGCCCGAGCCGGGCCATCTGCGTCAGCACGGTCTCGGTGTCGGGCATCTCACCCCAGCCCGGGACCTCGCAGGCGCCCCACGAGATCGGCGCTCCGCCGAGGCGGCGCGCCCGCGCGGGCGCAGCCGGATACGTCGCCGCCCGCGGCTGGTCGGCTGGGTGATGCACTCCTCTGTCTCCCTCGGTGTCGGAGCGCTCCGTTTTGAGCACGACCTTTAGAGCGCTCTAAGCAGCGAAGTGGCGACTATACCCACGGGCGGGCTGTGGCGTCAAGTCAACTTCGCAAAGTCCCGCGATTTACGCTGTTAGAGCGCAACAATTGCAGTTGTCAGCCGGGGGCGGGCCAAGTAAGCTCCCGCGGCCGCCAATGGCAAATCGGACACCTAACGGCTACCTCCCGCGGCGGGCGCCGACCATGGAGGACGTGGCCCGCGAGGCGGGCGTCTCGCGCGCCCTCGTCTCGCTGGTGATGCGTGATCAGCCGAACGTCTCCGAGGCCCGGCGCGCCCGTGTGATGGAGGCGGCCGAGCGCCTCGGCTACCGGCCCAACGCGATGGCCCGCAGTCTGGCCAGCCGGCGCACCAAGACCGTCGGCGTGGTGCTCGACGACCTGCGCAACCCGTTCTTCGCCGAGATCGCCGGCGGGGTGGAGGAGCTCGCCTCCGAGCTCGGCTATCAGATGCTGATCAGCGCCGGCGGGCGTCAGGCCCGGCGGGAGCAGTCCGCCCTGGCCACGCTGCTGGAGTACCGGGTCGACGGCGTCATCCTGGTCAGCCCCCGGATGCAGGCGTCCGACATCCGGGCCGCGGCCGCCGAGGCCCCCGTCGTCATGGTGAGCCGCCGGGTCCGGGGGGTCGACGCCGACTTCGTGATCATCGACGAGGGACGCGGGGTGGAGCTGGTGCTCGACCATCTGGTCGGGCTGGGCCACGAGCGGATCACCCACGTCGACGGCGGGCCGGGGGCCGGCGGTCCCCAGCGCCGGACCGCGTTCCTGCGGGGCATGAGCCGCCGCGGGTTGGGCGCCGGCGCGGCCGTCATCCACGGCGACTTCACCGAGGAGGCGGGGGTCGCCGCCGCCCGTGAGCTGCTCGCCGGCCCGGAGCTGCCGACCGCCGTGTTCGCCGCCAACGACCTCGTCGCTGCCGGGCTGCTCGGCGGGCTCGACCAGGCCGGCGTCGACGTTCCCGGCGGTGTGTCGATCGTCGGCTACGACAACATCTCGCTGGCGCACCTGGCCCACGTGTCGCTGACCACCGTCCACCAGCCGCGCATGGCGATGGGACAGATGGCGCTGGAGCTTCTGCTCGACCGCATCGACAACCGCCGGGACAGCATCGTGCGCGTTGTCGAGCCGTCGCTCGTCGTGCGCTCCACCACGGGCCCGCCCCGGACCGGCCCGTGACCGCCGGCGTCGCCTCGGCCCAGGTGCCGATCACGCTGGACGGATAGATTCAACGGCAGGCCATGTCGTTCTACATCACCACCCCCATCTACTACGTCAACGCGCAGCCGCACCTCGGCCACGCCTACACCACGATCGTCACCGACGTGATGGCCCGGCACATGCGACAGCGCGAGGACGACGTGTTCTTCCTCACCGGCACCGACGAGCACGGCGAGCCGGTCGCCGACGCCGCCCAGGCCCAGGGGGTCACGCCCAAGGAATTGGCCGACCGCAACGCCGGGCGCTTCAAGGCGCTGGCGCCCGTCTTGGACGCGTCCAACGACTTCTTCATCCGCACCACCGACCCGGAGCACGAGCGCCGGGTCCAGGAGGTGCTCCAGCGCGTCCACGACAACGGCTACACGTACAAGGGGATGTACGAGGGCTGGTACTGCCCCCGGTGCGCGGATTTCAAGGTCGAGAACGAGATCGCCGAGGGCAATCGCTGCCCCATCCACGAGATCCCGCTCGAGCTCCACCAGGAGGAGAACTGGTTCTTCCGGCTGTCGAACTTCCAGGAGCCGCTGGAGCGCCTGTATGAGGAGCGGCGCGACTTCGTGATGCCGCCGGCCCGCTACAACGAGGCGCACGCGTTCATCGCCTCGGGCCTCCAGGACATCTCCCTGTCCCGCAAGCACCTGAAGTGGGGCGTGCCGGTCCCCTGGGACCCGGAGCACGTGTTCTACGTGTGGTTCGACGCGCTGCTCAACTACTACACGGCGCTCGGCTACGCCCGCCCGGGCGAGGATCTGA
Source organism: Solirubrobacteraceae bacterium (assembly GCA_051985625.1). Classification (GTDB taxonomy): domain Bacteria; phylum Actinomycetota; class Thermoleophilia; order Solirubrobacterales; family Solirubrobacteraceae; genus Palsa-465. Next base: position 8,699 of record JBPYFQ010000011.1, on the reverse strand, counting down.
CCGACCGCTTCTGGCCGGCCACCTACCACATCATCGGCAAGGACATCCTGAAGTTCCACACCGTGTTCTGGCCGGCGATGCTGATGGCCGCCGACCTGGAGATCCCCCATCACGTGTTCGTCCACGGCTTCCTGCTGGGCGCCGACGGGCGCAAGATGAGCAAGTCGCTGGGCAACGTGCTGGACCCCTTCGAGGTCATCGACCAGTTCGGCATCGACGCGCTGCGCTTCTACCTGATGCGCGACGTCGCCTTCGGCGCCGACGGCACGGTCGGCATGGACGCGGTGACCGCCCGCTACGAGGCCGAGCTGGCCAACGACTACGGCAACCTGGCCAGCCGCACCATCGCCATGATCCGGCGCTACCGCGACGGCGTGGTCCCGGACGCCGGCACCGACGTCCGGCTGCGCGACGAGTTCGCCGGGCTCCCGGCTCGTGTCTGCGAGCTGCTGGATCGCGCCGAGGTGACCACGGCCCTGGAGGAGATCTGGCAGCGGGTCCGGCGCGCCAACCGCTACGTGGAGGAGCGCGCCCCCTGGCAGCTGGCCAAGGACCCCGGCGCCGCCGCCGAGCTCGACGAGACCCTGGCCTCGCTCGCCGAGGCCGTCCGGGTCATCAGCGTCCTGCTGTCGCCGTACATCCCGGAGAGCACCGCGAAGCTGCTGGACGCCCTCGACGCCCCGGACGTATCGATGGCCGGCGCCGAGTTCGCCCGGCACGGCGGCGGGCGGACGGTGGCCGCGCTGGAGCCCCTGTTCCCCAAGCGTGATCGATAGCCACACCCACCTGGACTCCTGCCGGCCGCCCAACGCCGAGCTGGTGGCGGCGGCCGCCGACGCCGGGGTGACGCGCATCGTCACGGTCGGCACCGACGGCAGCTCGTGCCGGGCCGCCCTGGCCGCCGCCGAGGACTTCCCCCAGGTCTACGCCGCCATCGGCCGCCATCCGAACTCGGCGACCGGCTTCGACGACGCCGACCTGGCCGAGCTGGAGGCGCTGGCCGCCCACGAGAAGTGCGTGGCGATCGGCGAGACCGGCCTGGACTACTACCGGGACCACGCCCCGCGGGAGGACCAGAAGCGCGCGTTCCTGGCCCAGATCGAGCTGGCCCGCCGGGTCGGCAAGCCGCTGGTCATCCACACCCGGGCCGCCGACGACGACACCCTGGCCGTGCTCGACGAGCACGCCGATGGGCTCCAGGTCATCCTGCACTGCTTCTCGATGGCGGCGCGGGTGGAGGAGTGCCTGGCCCACGACGGCTGGTGGTTCTCGTTCGCCGGCAACGCCACCTATCCGAGCGCCGACGACCTGCGCACCGCCGCGCTGCGCGTCCCCTCCGACCGGCTGCTGGTCGAGACCGACGCGCCCTATTTGTCACCCCAGCCGATGCGGGGCCGTCCCAACCAGCCCGCGCACGTCGTGGCCACCGCGCAGGCCCTGGCGGTGGAGCGGCGCGTGCCCTACGACGAGTTGGAGCGGGCCGTCGAGGGCAACGCGGCGGCGCTGTTTGCATGGTGAGCGCGCGGTCGCCGCGGCAGCGCGAGCTCGGTCAGAACTTCCTGGTTGACCGCAACATCCTCGACGTCATCGGCCGGCTGGCCGAGCTGTCGGAGGACGACGTCGTGCTGGAGGTGGGCGGCGGCCCGGGGATCCTGTCGGCCTACCTGGCGCCGCGGGTGTCGTGGCTGCACGTGGTGGAGGTCGACGAGCGGCTGCGCTCCCGCCTCACCACTCTGCTCGCTCCCCTGGACAACGTCAGTCTTCATATGGCCGACGCGGTCACGCTCGACATCGCCGCCCTGACTCCGGTGCCGTCCAAGATGGTCGCCAACCTGCCCTACGGGGTGGCGGCCACCGTGGTGCTGCGCACGATCGCCGAGCTGCCGTCGCTGGCCCGCTGGGTGGTCATGGTCCAGCGCGAGGTGGGGGAGCGGTTCGCCGCCGCCCCTGGGACCGCCGCCTACGGCGTGCCGTCGGTGCTGGCGCAGCTGGCCTGCGAGGTCAAGGTTCTGCGACCGGTGTCGCGATCGGTGTTTCGCCCGGTGCCGAACGTCGACTCGGTCCTGCTCGGGCTGCGCCGGGTCGGGCCCGGGGCGCCGGCCGAGGTGGCCGCGGTGGTCCACGGGGCGTTCGCGCACCGGCGCAAGGCGCTCGCCGGGTCGCTGGCGCTGGCCGGCGGGTTTCCGTCCGACGTGCGTCAGCGGGCGCGGGCCGCGCTGGTGGCGCTCGGCCATCCGGCGGACGAGCGGGCCGAGCGGCTGGCCCCGGCCGAGTTCCGGGAGCTGGCGCGGCTGATCGCGGCATGACCCGGTCCGCTGGATGACCCGGCACGGTCCGCCGATGACCCGCACCGGCCCATGACTCTCCCCGCCGCCGCGCGCGCCTACGCCAAGATCAACCTCTGCCTGTTCCTGGGTCCGACCCGGGCGGACGGGCGCCACGAGCTGGTCACGGTGTTCGACTCGGTGACCCTGGCCGACGAGCTGTCCGTCGAGGCGGCGCGGGCGGCCGCGGACGAGGTGATCTGCGACGGCGTCGCCGGGCCCAACCTGGTCTCCGACGCGCTCAGTGCCCTGCGCGCGGCCGGCTGGTCCGGCCCGCCGCTGAACGTGCGGATCGACAAGCGGATCCCGGTGGCGGCCGGAATGGGCGGCGGCTCGGCCGACGCCGCCGCGCTGCTCCGGCTGGCCCCGCGCCTGGCCCCGGTGGCCGACGACGTGCTCGCCCGGATCGCCGCCGGCCTCGGCGCCGACGTGCCCGCCCAGCTCGATCCCGGGCCGAGCATCGGCACCGGCGCCGGCGAGGTGACCGAGCCGCTGCCCCCGCTGCCGCCGTATGGCGTGCTCGTGGTCCCCCAGGACTTTGGCCTGCCGACGCCAGACGTCTACCGGGAGGCCGACCGGCTCGGCCTGGGGCGGTCGGCGGACGAGCTGAGCGCTGTGCGCCGTCGGCTCACCCCCTTGCTGCCCGCCGACCTCATCGTGAACGATCTCCAGGCGGCTGCCCTGTCCCTCGCCCCGTCGTTGGAGGGCGTGCTCGATGCCGTCCGGGGCGCCGGGGCCGAGTTCGCGCTCGTCTGCGGATCGGGGCCGACCGTCATCGGCCTCTACCCTGGGGAGGACGGTCTGGCTCGGGCGTCCGCGGCTGCGGAAACCCTGCGAGTTGACTGGCCCGCTGCCGTGGCCGCTGGGCCGGTGGGGAGAGGGGTCCCGGACTCGGCGGCGAACGAGTAGGCCGTTTTCCCCGGAATTTGCGCCTCCGTGGAGTCCTGCGCCACGGATCGCCGTCCAGTACGGCAAAATCTAAGTCGCGAGTCGTGAGCAACAACACCGTCACCTACCTCGTCGGCGCCGGGTGCGCCGCAATTGCGCTGATCGCGTTCCTCAGCTTGGTCGCGGTCCCGGCGATCACCGCCTACCGGCGGCCGCTGGAGCGGGTGGCGGCAGCCGTGCTCTCGCTCTACGTCCTGGCCGCCTTCCTCGGCGCTGGTGTCCTGATCGGTGCACTCGTCATTCTCGAGTGGCCGAAGTTCTTCTGAGCTATCGGCCGCGCGCGGCCCATCCCTTCCGTGAAAGACGTGGCGGACAGCGCTGAGCGCCGCACCCCGGACCTGGGGGCGTTTGCGGCGATCACCGACGCCGTCGAGGCGGGCGCCGGGCTGCCGGAGATCCTGCGCGCCGCCGCCCGCGCGCTGGACGCCAGCCTGATCCTCATCGACCGCACGGCCTCGGTCCTGGCCGTGGCCGCCCGCTCGCCCGCCGACGAGCGCTCGTTGATGCGCGGCGGCGACGGTGTGAGCACGGTTGAGCTGCGGGTCGCCGAGGCTCCGGTCGGCCAGTTGCGCATGCGCAGCCGCGAGGGGCGGGTGGGGGCCGATTCTGCCCTGCTTCGCCTGGTGACCACTCTGATCGCCTCCGAGATGGAGCGCGTCCGGGCACCGGAGCGGGCCTCCGAGGAGGCCGCGACCAGCTTCCAGCGGGCCGTGCTGGCCCGGCAGATCGCCGACCGCGGCGACCTCGTCGCCCGGGGCAAGGAGCTCGGGATCGACCTGTCGGGGGGCGCCGGCGTCGCCGTCGTCCGCGCCCACGCCCGAACCCCGTCCGAGGAGGACTGGCGCCGCCGCCTGCTGGCGGTGGCCGGCCGGGGCGCCCGCTCCATCGCCTCCGGCTCGATCGCGTCGCCGCTGGAGGGCGACCGGGGAGAGGTCGTGCTGCTGGTGCCGGATCCGGACGGCGAGACCGGCCGCCGCGTGGCGTCCGCGGTCCTGCGCGAGCTCGAGGCCGGCCTGGCCGGGTTCGCCTTCCGCCTGGGCCGCAGCCGCCGGGTCGAGGACCCCCTCGAGCTCCAGCGCGCGTTCAACGAGGCCCTCCTGGCGTTGAACGTCGTAGAGGGCGACGCCGAGCGGACCGAGCTCGCCTACGAGGAGACCGGGACCTACCAGCTCCTCTTGCCGTACATGAGCGACCCGGCCGAGCTCAAGCGCTTCTACCGGGAGACCGTGCGCCCCCTCGTCACCTACGACGAGCAGTACGAAACCGACCTGCTCGGCACCCTGGCCACGTTCCTGGACTGCGACGCCAACGTCAACGCCACCGCGTCCCGGCTGATCACCCACCGGCACACCATCCGCTATCGGTTCGAGCGCGTCCGCGAGCTGACCGGCCTCGATGTCTCCTCCACAGACGGCCGCGAGAAGCTCTCGCTGGGGTTGAAGGCGATGCGCGTTCTGGGCATCGCCGCGCCCCGCGGTCCGGCCACCGAGCCGGGCGCCGGCGGCGGCCGGGTCCCCCACTAGCGCCTCAGCCCCCGCCTCAGGGCCCCCTTCATTCACTCTGGGGGAGATCCGGCAGTTTTTCGGCCGCTTTTCCCCCCGGAGTCGAGGGCGCGCTGGGTGGCGGCGGCGGTCAGCTCGCCGGCCACCTCGAGCGGCTCGGTGCTCCGGGATGCCCGGGCGAGCACGAACGCGCCCTCCAAGGCGCAGATCAACGCGATCACGAGCTCCCGGGCCACCGCCTCGTCCAGTCCAGCCGCGATGAACCGGGGCAGGCCGGCGGCGATCCAGCTCTCGAACACGTCGGCGCACGCCTCCCGCATCGGCTCGCTTGTGCTCGACACCTCCAAGGCCACGGTGGCGATCGGGCAGGCGTCGGCGAAGTCGGTCTCCACCAGGTGCTCGGCGGCGCCGGCGAAGAACGCCCGGACCCCGCTGACCAGGTCTGGCGCGGGATCGAACACCGCCGGGATCAGCAACTCGTACAGCTTGCCGGAGCGGCGGATCGCCTCCGCGCTGAGCTGCTCCTTGCCCCCGGGGAAGAAGTGGTAGATCGACCCGAACGGGGCCTGGGCGGCGGTCACGATCTGCTTGACCCCGGTGGCCGTGTAGCCCTGCCGGCGGAGCAGGTCGGCGCTGGCCTGAACGATGCGCTCGCGCGTGTCGGTCATGTGTGACGGCTCCCTGTGTGACGGCCCCCCGCGGACATCTGACGGCTCAGTGCTGCCACCTGAAGGCTTCCTGCTGCCACCTGACGGCTTCCTGCTGCCACCTGACGGCCCCTTGCTGACACCTGCCGGCACCCGGGTTGCGGAATTGGAGTGATCGCTCTACTGTAGCTCGCTAGAGCGATCAATCTAGCGAAGGAGGCGGCGATGCAATCCTGGGCGGCGACCAAGCTCACCGAGTACCTGATGGCCCGTCTGCGGGCCGGCGACCCGGGCCCCACCAATCGTCTCGATGCGCCCGACGTCACGCTGACCTTCCCAGGCCAGAACTCGTGGTCCGGCCAATTCCGGGGGAAGGACGAGGTGAGGCGGTGGCGACAGCGCCTCGTCGCCGCCGGCATTCAGATCTTCCCCGACGAGGTGGTGGCGGTCGGCCCTCCGTGGCACACCCGGCTCCTCATCCGGGGCCACGACCACGCGTTCGACGACTCCGGCGCGACGGTCTACGACAACCGCTACGTCATCTGGGCGCGCCTGCGGTGGGGTCGGCTGAAGGAGTACGAGGTCTACGAGGACACCGAGAAGGCCAACACGTACGACGCGTGGCTGGCCGAGCACCGGCCGGAGGTGCGGATGGCGGCGTGACCGCCGCTGGATGGCTGGATGGCGGGGTGATCTAGGATCCGCCCGCGATGGCGGTGGCGATCATCACGGGGTCCGGGACGTACTCGCTCCCAGGCTTCGAGGCCGCGAAGACGGCCGAGCGCTGGACCCCGTTCGGCACCGTCGAGGTTTCCAGCGGCGAGTACGGCGGCGTCGACGTTCTCCATCTCTCCCGTCACGGCGAGGGCCACCTCCGCCTGTCGCACCAGGTCCAGCACCAGGCCAATATCTGGGCGCTGCGGGAGTTGGGGGCGACGGCCGTCATCGCCTGCACCGCCTGCGGGGCGGTCGATCCCTCGCTCTCCCTGGGGTCGCTGGTGGTGTTCGACGACCTGCACTTCCCGTCCAACCGGCTGCCCGACGGGACGCTCTGCACCTTCTGTGTCGAGCCCGGGGACCCTCGGCGGGGTCACTGGATCCTGCACGGCGGACCGTTCTCGGTGGAGGTGCGCCGCGCGCTGCTGGAGTCGGCCGCCGAGGCCGGCCACGCGGCCCGTGACGGCGGCACGTACGGCCACGTCGACGGTCCCCGGTTCAACACTCCATCGGAGATCGCCCAGCTGGCCGGCTGCGGCGTCGCCGCCGTCAGCCAGACCGGCGGCCCGGAGACCGTGCTGTGCGGCGAGCTCGAGCTGCCGTTCGCCCTGATCGGGTTCGTGACCGACTACGCCAACGAGGTCGTGCCGGGCGAGCCCACCGCGGTGGCGACGCTCCAGTCGCTGATGAGCCGCAGCCCGGGCGTGTTCGCTGACGTGCTGGCCGGCGCGGTCCGGCGCCTCGCCGCCTCGATCCCGGTCGCGGCGGGGACGATGTTCCGCCTCGGCGGGACCTGAGCGCGCGTTGGACGCGCGCGTTCTGCTGCTCGCCCGGGACCCGGGGGCCGAGCCCCTCCGGCCGGAGCTGGCCGCCCTGCTCGGCCCAACGCGGTACGTGCGGCTGGAGGAGATGCTGCTGGCCCGGGCGGCTGCCTGGAGCGCCGCGGTGGCGCCGGGCCGAGTCCATGTCGCATTTGAGCCAGCCGGGGCGGGCTCGTCGGTACGCGAGTTGGTCGGCGAGGAGGCGGACCTGTTCGCCCAGGCGGGGGAGGGTGCGTCCCGACGGGTGGCCGCGGCGGCCCGCCGCGTCTTTGACGCCGGCGACGGGCCGGTGCTCATCGTCTGGCCGGACCTGCCGCGCTGGCGGCCCGAGCACGCCGCCGGGGCGCTCGACGACCTCGGCGACGGCTGCGACGTGTCGGTCGGCCCGGTGTTCGACGGCGGCTTCTACCTGGTGGCGCTGGCGCGGTTTGCCCCGGCCGTGTTCGAACTGCCCGACGACGGCTGGCGCCACCCCGAGGCGATGGGGCGGATGCTGGCCGCCGCCCACCAGGCCGGCTTGGACGCCGGGCTGCTCCGGGCCGAGCGGGCGCTGCGGCGGCCGTCGGACGTTCGGGCGTTCCTGGCGGATCCGCTGCTGGACGACGAACTGAGGGACGTGCTCGACTCGCTGCGGTGAGGGGTTAGGCTTGTCGGCGCGACGATCCTCGACACACTGGGGAGTGGTGTAACGGCAGCACGGCAGACTTTGACTCTGCTCGTCCAGGTTCGAATCCTGGCTCCCCAATCGAACCTTGAAACCCTCCGTTAGCGGGGTTTTTCCGTCCGGCGCACGAACTAATGTTCGCGTATGCCGGGGTACCGACCGACGTATAGCGAGGCTGAGGTTCGAGATGCGGTTGAGAAGGCGCGCAGCCTCGCGCACGCACTGCGTCGGCTGGGGCTTCGCCCGGTTGGCGGTAACTACACGACGCTCAAGAAGTTGATCGGTTTCTACGGGATCCCGACCGATCACCTGGATCCGGGATGGGCACATCGTGATCCGCGGGTCCGAAAGATCCTGCCGCTGGAACAGGTACTGATCCAGGACTCGGACTACCACCGCGGGAAGCTGAAGCAGCGTCTCTATGAGGAGGGCATCAAGGCGCGCGTGTGCGAGATGTGCGGCCAGGGGGAGACCTGGTTCGGTCGGCCGATGGCCCTCATCCTTGACCACATCAACGGCGTCGGCGACGACAACCGCGTTGAGAACCTCCGGATTGTGTGCGCGAACTGCGCCGCCACCCTGGACACCCATTGCGGGCGGAAGAACACCATCCACCGCACGCCGCAGGCGTGTGAGCGGTGCGGCTCTCCGTTCATCGCTAAGCGTCCGGAGCAGAGATACTGCAGCCGCCATTGCGGCATGCGCCATAAGGGCCCGAGTGACCCGCGCCCGGAGCGGCGCAAGGTCGAACGCCCGCCGTACGAGCAGCTGTTGGGAGAGATCGCCGCGCTCGGGTACTCCGGGACGGGGCGCAAGTACGGGGTGTCCGACAACGCGGTGCGGAAATGGGTCCGCTGGTACCGGGCTCGACTGGACGACGCGGAGGACGAGATCGATCAGGATCGTCCGGACGCGGACAAGCCGGGAGGCCCGGAATCGCCGGGTGATAGTTAGGATCACGTCGTGGCCGCGCCCGTCGTCGTCATTCTCGCCGCTGGCCAAGGCACGCGCATGCGCTCGGATCTGCAGAAGCTGCTGCACCCGCTGTGCGGCCGGCCGATCATCGAGTGGCCGAT